>CAMFTQ010000049.1 GCA_945988865.1 uncultured Anaeromassilibacillus sp. | reverse complement strand
AAGCCTGCCTCTTTAAGCTGCCCCTCAAGGACATCTCTGTGCGGAACCTTTAAATCAATAGCCTTTACAAACTCGTCCCACTTGTCAGGCTCGTTTTCGTCATAGCACGACTCAAAAACGAGCAAAAGCTCGCCGTTTTCCTTTAAAACTCGTCTTACCTCTTTTAAATCATTGACAGGGTCAGGCCAGAAATAAAACGTTTCTACCGCCGTTATGCTGTCAAATGTGTTGTCGCTGTACGGCATTTGTGAAACACTTCCGCAGTCAATCTGCACTCTGTTTTCTTCAATCAGCTTTTTGCACAGCTTTTTTGACTCCTCAACGCAAAGCTCTGAATAATCCAAGCCGAAAACTCTGCCGTTAGGAGACAGGTCACTTAGTCTTTCTACAGTTTTTCCGCCGCCGCAGCCTATGTCAAGAATTACTGCGTCATTTTTAAACTTTACGTGTGAAAGTCCCCACGAGGTTACGTCAAAGTGATGCTCGTTCATACTTTCAATCATCTTTTTGCCCCAATAGCCCTGAGGCTTGCAGGCGTTTTTTATCAGTTCAATATCAGCCATTTTATTACCTCTTTCAAATATTTTATACATTTTTTACATTGACAATACAATGCGGTTGTTATACAATTTTATCGTTACTTTTTAACAGATAAACCGAAAGGAGTACAGCCAATGAGTAAACCTAAGACTCAGAAAAGCAACAAAGCAGGTTCAAAATCTGTTACCGCTAAGAAAAACTATACTACACCGGCAGATTTTGTCAACTACTTTTTGATGATTATGTTTGCATTTTTTCCGTTTTACTATACACAGCAGTTTTCAAACATCAGGCACGACAAGTACAACGTGTTTATGTTTTCGGCTGTTGTGCTGACGCTTGCTGTTGCAGGATATATGATATACTCTGCATATACCGGCAAGGACTACCTTAAAAGGCAGTTGTCAGGTGATGACAAAACGCCCGTAATCTGCTCTACGGATATTTTCTTTCTTGTCTTTTTATTTGCAAGCATTGTATCTACCCTTATGTCGGGCGATATAAAAAATGCACTGACAGGCGACCTCGGCAGAAACAACGGACTATTGCTGATACTCGGTTATACGCTTGTTTACTTTTTTGTTTCTCGCTTTTATGAGTACAAAACATATATTATGGTGCTTTACGTGCTTGTGTCAAGCCTTGTATGCGGTCTTGCCGTTTTAAACTTCTTTTATGTTGACCCGCTTAACATATTTGCAAACTATGCGCAGAGATATGTGCTTGACTTTTCATCAACAATCGGCAACAAAAACCTTATGTCGAGCTTTGCCTGTATGTCGTTTGCAATTTGTTTTATGCTCTATATAACCGGCAAAAGAAAGGGACTGAGGGTGTTTTACCTTGTAGGTCTGGCTTTTAGCTTTTGCGGAACGCTTGTAGCAAACAGCGACAGCGGATTTATAGGTGTTTTTGCGGCTATTTCATTTGCGTTTTTTTACTGCGTAAGAAGATACTCCAGACTTCGTGATTTCTTTACAGCCGTTTCAGTAATGCTCTTTGCCGCAAAGCTGCTTAGACTTATCTCTTTTATGTACGGAGATAAAAATAATAAAGGTCTTAACTCGTTTGCAGAGCTGTTTGTTATGAAAAACTCTACGCTTGTTCTGCTGATTATTGTTGTTGCAATAGCGGTCGGTCTGCACCTTTTGCAAAAACGCTTTAAGGAGCTTGAAAACTTTGTAATGCCGAAATTTGTATTCGTCATTACAGTATGCGTTTTCACAACGGCTTTAGTCGCACTGGGCGCTATGTTCTATTACTTCAGCGTTGTAGATACTACTACAGAGCTAAACGGCTTTTTAAGATTTTTCAGATTTAACAATTCGTGGGGTACTCACCGAGGCTATATGTGGATAAAATCAATCGAAGTATTCAGCACCTTTGACATAAAGAGTATGCTGTTCGGCTGCGGTCCTGATTTATTCAAAAGAGCTTTTGAGCCGCTCTTCAAAAGCGATATGGTTTCAAGATACGGTGAAACAACAAACTGCGCACATAACGAATACCTCAATTACCTTGTAACCACAGGAATAATCGGCGCTTTGTCATACATCGGAATTATTGTTACAGCAATTGTAAAGGCGGTAAAAAACGCAAAAGAGCTTCCGCTTGCTATGGTATTTGCCTGCGCCGTTGTTGCTTACTGCACACAAGCTGTTGTAAATATCAGTCAGCCTATCACCACACCTATAATGATAATATTTCTTTCTATGCTTATGGGAGTTATCAGAAACAGGCAAACCTACGACAACGAAAAGTATAAATAATTTCTGAATAAAAAAAGTAACGCACACCAAGCTTTTGCTTTGTGTGCGTTTTTTGTGCGTATTATAAAAACAGAAGCGGTCAATGACGAATTTTTCGCACTGTCCGCTTCTGCACAAGAAGTTATATAGGGTATTGCATAATATATTCTATATTTCTTCACCCTAAAAAACTATTGCTTTTTGTTATAAAAAATTATTTAGATATGTTGCTTTTCGTTGGAAATCACGCTATAATTTAAGCAACATTTATTTTTTATGAGGTTTAATATGGAAAACAAACTGACAATACTCCTTGTTGAGGACGACCGCCAGACCTGTAAGGAATTTATAAATCTTGTTGACAATTCTGATGATTTGTTGCTTGTCGGTGTAACAAACAACGCTTTTAAGGCTGTTGATTTGATACGTGACAGACTGCCCGACGCAGTAATTCTTGATTTGGAGCTTCACAGCGGAAGCGGAAACGGTCTGAACGTGCTGAGTGCGTTAAAGGATATGTCGCTGAGTGCGTCACCGTATATACTTGTTACAACCAATAATTCAAGTGCGGTAACATATGACGCCGCCCGTAAGCTGGGAGCTGACTTTATAATGTCTAAGCACCAGCCTGATTACAGCGAAAAAACTGCGCTCGAATTTTTAAGGATGCTCTCACCCGTTATAAAAAGCAATCAAAAACCAAGCACGGCAGACTCGGAGGAAGCACCGGAGTATTACGAAAAACGGATTACACGCAGAATTATTTCCGAGCTTAACCTGATTGGGGTAAACCAGAAATCGGTTGGCTATAAATATCTGATTGACGGCATTATTATGACGATAAAAAATCCCACGCAAAACCTTTGCAGTGTTATAGCCAAAAAATACGGCAAAACAGAGTGCAGTGTTGAACGTGCAATTCAGAATGCTATTAACAGAGCGTGGGCAACAACCGACATTGACGACCTGCTCACCTACTACACAGCAAAGATAAGCTCATCTAAGGGAGTTCCGACGCTTACCGAATTTATTTTTTACTACGCAAACAAGCTGAAAAACGAATACTAAAAAACAGACTGCGTTTTCACACAGCCTGTTTAGTAAATTTGATTATTGATTTAACAGATCTAAAATAAATTTCCACCAATCCCACATAATTAAAGCCACCTTTCTTTAACAATTTCTATGTATAAAATTATAAAGAAAGGCGGTTTATTCGGTAATTTCTTTACGTTGTCAGTTTTTGCTTGATTATATTATACTTTTAGGGGAGCTTATAATGCTTGATTTTTTGGGTGTTGCCTTCAAATATTTCTTTATCACTTTATGCTGTATTTTTATATTTAAAAAATTAAACAGCATTAAACCTGATTATAAGCAGATAGTTGTTGAAAACATTTTTTCAATGGCAACAGCAACTGCTGTATTTTTTACACGTGAATCCTTCAGCGTTTTAAGCCTGTTTTTTATTGTATTTTTTACAACTGCTTTATTGAAAATCTTGTATAAAAGGTCCTTCAACAAAACTCTTGCTTATACAATAATATCTGTTGCAATCAGTTTTATTACATATTTCTTTGCGACACTGATTATCGGTACAATTATTTATTATCAATTCAAAGGCTTCGTAAATAATGACAACCTTTTATCCTGTGCGACTAATTTTTCTGTCGGTCTTTTTCAGCTTCTGACTTGTAATTTACTGTTTCGTATTAAAAGATTAAAAAAGGGCATAGCCACCTATGAATCTAAGCTTACAAGTGACTCAGGGATTTTTATAAGCCTATCGCTTTTACTTATTGCATCGTTATTTAACAGTGGTAACAACTACACTGTAACACAAATTATTCTGTTTTGTGTTTTACCAATCGGTATGCTCTTATTCTTCTGGTGGAGAAATCACATCAAAAATATCTATCTTGAAAAGGTCTATAAAAGAAATATTGAGATACTTGAAAATACGGTATCACAGCAAAAAACTGAAATTGAAATGCTCAGAAAGCAGAATGATGAGCTGTCAAAAATTATCCACAAGGACAACAAGGTTATCCCTGCTATGAATATGGCTGTTGAGGAAATCCTTATGTGTCAGTCAGCAGACGAGCAAAAAAGAAAGGCAAAATCACTTCTCACTCAGCTAAAGGCTATGACATCGGAAAGAAAAGGTATAGTCACAGAATACGAAACCAAAAGCAAAACGCTTGCCTCTACAGGTGTTTTATCTGTTGACGCAAGCCTTAACTACCTGCTTGCAAAGGCAAAAGAAAAAGATGTTTTCTTTGATTTATCGGTGACAAACAATATTGCAGGCTATCTTGACAAATGCGTATCAGAAAATGACCTTAATACTCTTATTCTTGACCTTGGCGAGAACGCAATTATAGCCGCCTCTTTTTCTGAAAAGAAAAATGTTTTCGTTATGATAGGTTCAGACAACAAGAAGCTTTGCGTATACATTTATGACAGCGGCAGTTATTTTGACGCTGATGTAATTGCAAATCTCGGCAAAAAGAGAATAACAACGCACAAAAGCAGCGGTGGAAGCGGAATAGGCTTGATGACAACTTTTTCGCTTTTGCAGAAATACAGCGCAAGCCTTAAAATTGATGAAACGGTTCAGAATGAAAGCTACTCGAAATGCGTATCGCTTATTTTTGACAGAGAGGGAAAAATATTCATAAAATCAAACAGAAAGGAAATTGCCGATATTTCTCAAAAAAGAAACGAGTTTATTTTTGAAGTATAGTGATTATCGGCTCCCTATACTTTGCACAGTGAAACAAGGTTTGTTATTCTACAGCATATAATTATACCGATTTTGAACCTGTCCGACATTTTCGCATAATATATATCATAGCTACGCTTTAAGCCTAAGTCTGATTAAGCAATATCGTTGCGTTATGCTTTGAACACTGTTCGCCTTTAGTCAGGCATAGGTATTAAATACAAACAGAGTTAATAATAAACTCTGCTTGCAAACTATTTGAAAGGAGTCAAAAAAGTGGACGCTATTGAGAAAATTATGATTGATTACGGTATTGCACCACTGCCCGGCTCAACACCCGAGGCGATGGCATTTGTACCGTTTCAGCCTGCAAATCCAAAGCTCTACGGAGCCATACAAGGCTTTGAGTCAGGAACAATGTTCCCCACACTCAACAAGCCGTTTTACGGCAGTAAATGCACAGCCGACAGAGCAGGTGATGAAGATGACTGAAAAGGATATTCTGCTCAGGAAAATATCAACGTATGCTTTTGCAATATACGATCTGCATCTTTTCCTTGACACGCACCCGAGCGATGAAAAAACGGCGGCAAAGCTCGAAAAATACAGAGCAGAGCTAAAGCCTCTTGTAGAAAAATTTGAAAAGCTGTACGGTCCTTTAAGCCTAAAGAACGAAAATTCCAACAGATATGCGTGGATACAAAATCCATGGCCGTGGGAAAAGGAGGCAAACTAAATGTTTCAATACGAAAAAAGACTTCAGTATCCGGTAAACATAAAAAACCCAAACCCGAAGCTTGCAAAGATTATAATCACGCAGTATGG
>CAMFTQ010000048.1 GCA_945988865.1 uncultured Anaeromassilibacillus sp. | reverse complement strand
CTTAAAATTGAAAAGTGATAATATCGCTTTGCTTTTTATTATACAAAAAATTAACAGGCAGGATTTTCCCTGCCTGTGTTTTTTTGCGTATATATCAATCAAGCTTTATACTGCTTATATCACTGCCCATTTTTCTGAATCGGTTGTAACGAGCTTCTGTCAGCTCTTCTTCAGATAATGCGCTGTTTTTCTCAAATGTTCTGGCAATCAAAAGCTTCAGGCTTTCAAACATTTTTTGGTCGTCTGCCTTTGGCTCTCTGACAATTCGCTCAATTACTCCCAGCTTGAACAAATCCTGAGATGTGAGCTTTAAGCAATTTGCCGCCTCTGCCGCCTTTGTGTTATCCTTCCACAAAATGCTTGCACAGCCTTCGGGTGAAATTACAGAATATACAGAGTTTTCAAGCATCCACACCTCGTCTGCTACTGCAAGACCGAGTGCGCCGCCGCTGCCGCCTTCACCAATTAAGATAGAAAGAATAGGTGTTTTAAGCGTCATCATTTCCATCAGGTTTTCTGCTATGGCAAGTCCCTGTCCACGCTCCTCTGCACCGATTCCGCAGAAGGCTCCGCTTGTGTCAACAAGGCACAGCACAGGGCGGTGGAACTTTTCAGCCTGCTTCATAAGTCTAAGAGCCTTTCTGTAGCCCTCGGGGTGAGCAGAGCCGAAATTTCTCTCCATTCTTTCCTTTGTATTTCTGCCCTTTTCAAGTCCTATTACCGTAACAGGAGTGTCAAAAAGCTTTGCAATACCGCCGATAACAGCCTTGTCGTCACCGAAACGTCTGTCACCATGAAGCTCAATAAAGCTGTCGCCGAAAAGACGTGTAATATAATCAACAGAAGTAAGTCTGTTTGCATCACGTGCGGCACATACCTTTTCAAATGCAGTCATTATTGCGCCTCCTTTGCGTACATATGCAGATTAAGAATCTGAACTATAGTCTTTTTAAGCTCGTGACGAGGTACAACTGCGTCAATAAATCCCTTTTCAAGCACAAATTCTGCTGTCTGAAATCCCTTTGGCAGCTTCTGACGGATAGTCTGCTCAATTACTCTCGGACCTGCAAAGCCGACTAAAGCCTCAGGCTCTGCCAGAATAATATCGCCCTCCATAGCAAACGATGCAGTAACACCGCCTGTTGTCGGGTCTGTCAGGACAGTTATATATAAAAGTCCTGCGTCGCTGTGTCTTTTTACTGCGCCTGAGGTTTTTGCCATCTGCATAAGCGACAGAATACCCTCTTGCATTCTTGCACCGCCCGATACTGTACAAACAACTATCGGCAGTCTGTGATGTGTTGCATATTCAAAGGCACGTGTAATTTTCTCTCCAGTAACAGTACCCATACTACCCATCATAAAGTCAGGGTTCATAACGCAAAGCACAGTTTCTATTGAGTCCATTTTAGCTGTTCCGCAGATAACAGAATCCTTTTCTCCGCTTTTTTGTCTTGCAATTCTCAGCTTTTTGTCATATTCGGGAAAGCTGAGGAAATTTTTTGTCTGCAAATCGGCGTCCATTTCTTCAAATGTACCCTTGTCAACAAGCAGATCAATTCTTTCTCTTGCACTTAGGCGGAAATTGTGATTGCACTTGGGGCAGACGTGATTGTTTTCCTCCATATCTGTTGTCAGGAGCATTGTACCGCAGCCGGGACATTTTATCCACATTGAGTCAGGCACATACGGTTGACGTTCCTTTTGAGCCTTGGTGCTTTGTTCCTCAAGGTCATTTTTCGGCTTTAAAAATGTAAACAAATCCATTTTTTAACTCTCCATCTGATTTTTCTTGCGATTTTCAAAATCAACCATAAAGTCGGTGGTGTATGTACCGTTTACAAACTCGGGTGATGACAAAATCTCAATCTGTAAATCACGGTTATGGTCAACGCCATGTATGTTAAGCTCCGAAAGAGCCATTTTCATCTTTCTTATTGCGTGTTCACGTGTTCTTGCCTGAACTATCAGCTTGCCTATCATTGAATCGTAAAACGGCGGAATTGAGTAATCCTGATAAAGAGCTGTGTCAAATCTGACAAATGAACCGCCCGGTATGTGCAGTCTTGTAATCGTTCCGCAGCTCGGTCTGAAATCAAGGTCGGGATTTTCTGCGTTTATACGGCACTCAATAGCGTGACCGTGCAAAAACACCTCGTCCTGTGTTCTGTTAAGCTCTGCGCCTGCGGCAATTCTTATCTGCCACTGAACAATATCCATACCCGTTACCATCTCGGTAACACCATGCTCTACTTGCAGACGTGTATTCATTTCCATAAAATAGTAGTTATTGTCCTTGTCAAGCAAAAATTCGATAGTGCCTGCGTTTACGTAATTAACCGCCCTTGCAGCCTTTACAGCGGCGTCCATCATACCCTGTCTAATTTCCTCTGTAATAGCGGGACTGGGGCTTTCTTCTATAAGCTTCTGATTTTTACGCTGTACCGAACATTCACGCTCGCCAAGGCACAGTACTCTGCCGAATTTGTCGCACAAAATCTGCATTTCTATGTGCTTTACAGGGTGTAAAAACTTTTCAAGATAGCAAGCGCCGTCACCGAAAGCACTCTGTGCTTCGCTTGATGCGGAGTTGAATGCGTTTTCAAACTCGTCAATGCTGTTTACCCTGCGAATACCTCTGCCGCCGCCGCCTGAACGAGCCTTGATAAGCAGAGGGAAGCCTATTCTTTCTGCCTCTTTTTTTGCAGTTTCTATATCCTCAACAACGTCACAGCCGGGTGTAACGGGTACACCTGCTTCTCGCATTGTTTTTCTTGCCATATCCTTGTCGCCTAAAAGCGAAATCATCTCTGAGGAAGGACCTATAAACTCAATATTGCACTGCTCGCAAAGCGATACAAACTTTGCGTTCTCGGATAAAAGTCCGTAGCCGGGGTGAATAGCCTGTGCTCCGCTTTCGATAGCGATAGTCAGAATTGCCGCCATATTCAGGTAGCTGTCGCCTACAAAGGCTCCGCCTACACAGTAGCTTTCGTCTGCAAGCTGTACGTGCATTGAATTTTTATCTGCCTCTGAATAAATCGCAACTGTTTCAATGCCCATTTCTCGGCAGGCACGTATAATTCTTACTGCAATTTCACCACGGTTTGCAATTAAAATTTTAGAAAACACTGTTTATTCACATCCAAGTAATTATTTCTCGTTTGGCATAAGTGCAAAAGAAAACTCTCCGCTTACGCACAGCTTGCCGTCAACATAGCCCTTGGCTTCAATAAAATAGAACGGCTCTCTTGCTTTGACAAGCCTGCAAATGCTTTCGAGCGTATCACCGGGCAGTACCTTATTTTTAAACTTTACCTTGTCAAGCTTTGTGAAGTAAGGTGTGCAGTCGTGCGACTTTGTTGCAAGCATTACACAGCTTGACTGCGCCATCATTTCACAGAGAATTACACCGGGTACTACAGGGTTGCCGGGGAAATGTCCGTTTAAGAAAAATTCTGTTCCCTTAACTGTGTATTTTCCTCTTGAAGTAGTTTCGTCTATTACCTCTGCTTCCTCAACAAGGAGCATATCGTTTCTGTGTGGGATAATCTTTTTGATTTCTTCCTGATTCATACTTTTCACTCACTTTCAATTTGCAACGGCACAGCTTATTTTATATAAAAAAGCGTCTGGCCGTACTCGATGATGTCGCCGTTTTTAACGCAGATTTCTGTAATTGTACCGCCCTGCTCCGCTGTGATTTCGTTCATCAGCTTCATAGCCTCGATAATGCAAAGTGTGTCGCCCTCTTTAACTGTTGAGCCGACAGACACATACGGCTTTGCATCAGGTGACGGTGCTGCATAGAATACGCCTACCATCGGAGCTTTAACAGGTGTACCCTGTGGCTCTGCGCTCTGCTGTGGTGCAGACTCTGCAACAGGCTGAGGTGCAGCAGGAGCTGCCGGTACACTTACTACAGGGGCAGACTCTGCCGTTACTACAACGGGAGCAGACTTGATTTCTCTTTTTATTGAAACGGTTTCGCCGTTTTCGGCTACTACCTTAAATGATGAAAGTGTTGATTTGTCAACAGCCTCAATAAGCTCCTTAAGCTCGATAATTGTATACATAATACCTCACCTTATGCCTTTCTGAAAACTATACAAGCATTGTGTCCGCCAAAGCCGAGGCTTGTAGAAACGGAAACGTTTATATCTCTTTCCTTAGCCTTGTTAGGTGTGTAGTCAAGGTCACATTCCTCGTCAGGCTCGTTATAGTTAATTGTCGGAGGAATAATGCCGTTGTAAAGAGCAAGTGTTGCGATAACGCCCTCAACACCGCCGGCAGCGCCGAGCATATGACCTGTCATAGACTTTGTTGAGCTGACGCTTATATCATTAGCCTTTTCGCCTAAAACAAGCTTGAACGCCTTTGTTTCACTGCGGTCGTTAGGACCTGTGCTTGTGCCGTGTGCGTTGATGTAGATTGTATCCTCGTCACAAACTCCTGCTTCCTCAAAGGCTGCTCTTACTGCACGTGCAGGGCCTTCTGCTGTCGGGTCGGGAGCTGTAATGTGATGAGCGTCACAGCTATTGCCGTAGCCACAGATTTCTGCGTAAATCTTAGCGCCTCTTGCCTTAGCGTGTTCGTATTCCTCTAATACCATAATGCCTGCGCCCTCGCCCATAATAAAGCCGTCACGGTTTTTATCAAAGGGTCGGCAGGCAGTTTTCGGATCGTCATTTGATGAAAGCGCCTTCATATTGCTAAAGCCTGCAACAGCAAGCGGAGTAACGGCCGCCTCTGCACCGCCTGTGATAATAGCGTCAGCGTAGCCGTGCTTTATAGCGTGGAAAGCCTCGCCGATTGAGTGCGTACCTGTTGCACAGGCTGTAACTACCGGCAGACATACGCCCTTTGCGTTAAACCTGATTGCGATAGTACCTGCTGCAATATTGCCGATCATCATAGGAATAAAGAACGGAGAAACCTTTCTTGCGCCGCCCTTGTCCATACCGAGTGTGTTCTCTACAAATGTACCGATACCGCCGATGCCTGCGCCTACGTAAACACCAAGACGCTCAGGCTCGATATTATTTTCAATACCGCTGTCTTTAACTGCCTGTGTAGCCGCCGCTACTGCGTACTGGGTGAAAAGCTCTGTTTTTCTAAGCTCTTTTTTCTCTATATACAAAGTGGGATCAAAATTTTTAACCTCGCCTGCAATTTTCACCTTAAGATCGTCTGTGTCAAATTTTGTAATATAATCAATTCCGCTTTCGCCGTTTTTGAGTGCTGTCCACATACTCTCTACATCGTTGCCGACAGGTGTGACTGCGCCAAGACCTGTTACTACTACTCTTCTCATTAGACTTCTCCTTTACACTGTTTTAAGACAATACCGCACAGTAGCTATATTGTGCGGTGCAAAAATTTATTACATAGCCATACCGCCGTCAACACGGATAACCTCGCCTGTAATATATGATGCTTCGTCAGATGCTAAAAATGCGATAGCCTTTGCTACGTCCTCGGGCTTGCCCATTTCTCTCATAGGGATCGAATCAGCTATCTGCTTTTTAACCTTGTCTGACAGAACGCTTGTCATATCTGTTGCAATAAAGCCGGGAGCTACTGCGTTACAGGTGATACCTCTGGGAGCTAATTCCTTTGCAACCGACTTTGTCAGACCGATAATGCCTGCCTTTGAGCTTGCATAGTTTGCCTGACCTGCGTTGCCGTTAAGACCTACAACAGAAGCTACGTTTACAATTCTGCCGTTTCTCTTCTTCATAAAGTGAGAGTATGTTGCTTTAATCATATTGTAAGTGCCCTTGAGATTTACGGCAATTACTGCGTCAAAGTCAGACTCCTCCATTCTTAAAACGAGCTTATCCTTTGTTATGCCGGCATTGTTTACAAGAATGTCAACACCGCCGAACTCCTCAATAATTTTCTCTATAG
>CAMFTQ010000047.1 GCA_945988865.1 uncultured Anaeromassilibacillus sp. | reverse complement strand
ATATACGCAGATTTTCTGAAAATCTTATCGGCTTTTTATCCTAAGTTCATTATTAAATCTTGAAAAGTACAGCCGTTTGTGTTATAATTTTCTATATTTGTAAAAATAACCTTGAAAGGATAAATTTAAATGATAAAGGCTAATATGTACCGCACAGTTACCTGCGGAGAATTAAGAGAAGAACATATCGGCAGCGATGTAAAGGTTGCCGGCTGGGTAGAAAATATCCGTGACCACGGCGGCGTTATGTTTGTTGACGTGCGTGACCATTACGGAGTTGTTCAGGTTGTTGTTCATGATGACAGCCTGTTAAACGGCGTAAACAGAGAATGTACCGTTACCGTAAGCGGTAAGGTGTTAAAGCGTGACGAGGATACAATCAACCCCAAAATTGCAACAGGTACTGTAGAAATCCACACAGACAGTCTGACTGTACTGGGCAAATGTAAAAACAATCTTCCGTTTGAGGTTGCAACATCGACAAATACATCAGAGGACGTACGTTTAAAATACCGCTTCCTCGATTTAAGAAATCAGAAGGTTCACAACAACATCGTGCTTCGCTCACAGATTATATCATTTTTAAGAAGCAAAATGACCCAGATGGGATTTTTAGAGATTCAGACTCCCATTCTTTCTACATCATCACCTGAGGGCGCACGTGACTATCTTATTCCGAGCCGTAAGCACAAGGGCAAGTTCTACGCTCTGCCACAGGCTCCGCAGATTTTCAAACAGCTTCTGATGGTTTCAGGCTTTGACAGATACTTCCAGATTGCTCCTTGCTTTAGAGATGAGGACGCAAGAGCAGACCGTTCACCGGGCGAGTTCTATCAGCTTGACTTTGAAATGAGCTTTGCTACACAGGAGGACGTTTTCGCAGTAGCCGAGGAGGTTTTATACGAAGCGTTCACAAAATTCAGCGACAAAGAGGTTTCAAAGCCACCGTTTAAGAAAATCCCGTATGCCGAAAGTATGGTAAAATACGGCACAGACAAGCCGGATCTCAGAAATCCGCTTGTAATTGTAGATATGAGCGATATGTTCGTTGAAACAGACTTTGCGCCATTCAGAAAGAAAACAGTCCGCACCATTAACGTGCCGAATGCCGCTTCACAGTCAAAAAGCTGGTTTAAAAAGATGGAGGAGTTCGCCCTGTCTATCGGTATGAAGGGATTAGGCTACGTTAAGGTAACAGACGATATGCTCTTTGACGGACCTATCGACAAGTTCTTAAAAGAGGGCGACAGAGAAACACTTATCGAGAAAAATAACTCAAAAGCAGGCGATGTTATCTACTTTATTGCAGATACTGCCGATATGGCGCCGAAGCTTGCCGGACAGATCCGCACAGAGGTTGCTACACGTCTTGACCTTATCGACAAATCAAAATTTGAGATGTGCTTTATAGTTGACTTCCCGATGTATGAGTATGACGAAGAGTCTGGCAAGGTTATCTTTACACACAACCCGTTTTCTATGCCACAGGGCGGTATGGACAGCCTGCTCAACAAAGAGCCTACAGACATTCTTGCATATCAGTATGACATTGTCTGCAACGGTGTTGAGCTTTCATCAGGTGCTGTTCGTAACCACGACCTTGACATTATGATTAAAGCGTTTGATATTGCCGGCTACAGCGAGGACGATTTAAAAGCAAAATTCTCTGCTCTATACAATGCGTTCCAGTACGGCGCACCGCCACACGCAGGTATGGCTCCCGGTGTTGACAGAATGATTATGCTCCTTACAGAGGAAGAAAACATTCGTGAGGTTATCGCATTCCCGATGAACTCAAACGCACAGGACGTTCTTTTAGGCTCACCGGGCGATGTAACGGAGCAGCAGCTCAGAGAGGTTCACATCAAGCTGAGATAATCATACAATCCCTTATTGAAAGGAGCTATTGCAATGATAACAAGAGAAGATATAGAAAACATCGCTTTGCTTTCAAAGCTGTATGTTCCCGAGGAGGAGCTTGACGCTCTTACGCAGGAAATGCAGAATATTATAAGCTTTGCAGATACAATAAACAATGCCGCAGAGGACGGCACAGAATTTGACAACATCAACAATCTGTCTAATGCTTTTCGAGAGGACGAGGTTGTTCCGTCATACAGCAACGAGGATATTTTAAGAAATGCGCCCGACAGCGCACAGGATCATTTTTTAGTTAAAAAAAGAGCCTGATTTTACCTTTATGAAAGGACTGCATTATTATGGGAACAATTTCAAGGCTTAGCGAAATGCTTGCTTCAAAGCAGATTTCCTGCACAGAGCTTACGAAAAAATATCTTGAAGAAATAGAAAAAGCAAATAAAAGCCTTAACGCATACGTTGCCGTTACAGAAGAACAGGCTTTGCAGACAGCAAAAGTGGTTGACGAAAAAATTGCACAGGGCAAAAAGCTGTCACCGCTTGAGGGTATTCCGATGACGCTCAAGGACAATATCTCTACAAAGGGGATAGAAACCACCTGCTGTTCAAAAATCCTCACAGGCTACAAGCCGATTTATAACGCAACGGTATGGGATATTCTGAAAAAGCAAAACGCAGTATTGCTCGGCAAAACAAATATGGACGAGTTCGCTATGGGCAGCTCCTGTGAAACCTCCTGCTTTGGCGGTGCAACAAACCCGCACAACACAGAGCATTGTGCCGGTGGCAGCTCGGGTGGTGTTGCGTCTGCTGTCGGCGGAAATATCGCAGCCTACGGCTTAGGCTCAGATACAGGCGGTTCAATCCGTCAGCCGGCAAGCTTTTGCGGTATTGTAGGCTTAAAGCCGACATACGGCGCAGTATCTCGTTATGGACTTATCGCATACGCAAGCAGCTTTGACCAGATAGGACCTATCGCCACAAGCGTAGAGGACGCCGCTTTGGTGTATGACGCAATTTCACTCTATGACGAGAAGGACAGCACATCAAGAGGTAACGTAAACGGCAGTACCTTTGATACGCTTAACAATGATATTAAGGGTATGAAAATCGGTATTGCAAGAGAGTATCTTGACGGTGTGCGTGACGATGTTAAAAACGCAATATTAGAGGCGGCTAAGGTTTACGAAGGTATGGGAGCAGAGATTGTATATTTTGATCTTCCGGCTTTAAAATACGCCTTGCCTGTTTACTATATTTTAGCTTGTGCCGAGGCTTCTTCAAACCTTGGCAGATATGACGGTATCCGTTACGGCTACAAGACAGAGCATTACGAGAGCATTCACGAGATGATGTGCAAAACAAGAAGCGAGGGCTTCGGCAAAGAGGTTCAGCGCAGAATACTCCTCGGTACCTATGTGCTTTCGGCAGGCTATTATGACGCATATTACAAAAAGGCTCAGAATTTAAGAGGAGCTATCGTAAAAGCATTTGACAACGCATTTGAAAGCTGTGACGTTATCTTAGCTCCTACAGTACCTATGACAGCATTTAAGATGGGCCACGCAGTATCAGATCCTATCGAAACATATCTTACCGATATCTGCACAGTTCCGATAAATATAGCAGGACTTCCGGCTGTGTCAATTCCCTGTGGCTTTAACGCAAACGGTATGCCTATCGGTATGCAGCTTATCGGCAACAAATTTAAAGAAGCGCAGATTTTAAATGCGGCTTATAAATATCAGCAATCACAGCCTGACAAATTCAAGGCTACAAAGTGGGGTGTACAGCTATGAAATATGAAATGGTAGCAGGCTTTGAAACACATATCGAGCTTGGCACAAAAACAAAAATTTTCTGTGGCTGTACCACAGAGTTCGGCGGTGAGCCAAATACCCACTGCTGTCCTGTCTGTATCGGTTTGCCGGGTACTCTGCCAAAGCTTAACAAGCAGGTTGTAAAGTATGCAATAATGGCAGGACTTGCCACAAACTGCAAAATTGCAAACGTGTCAAAAATGGATAGAAAAAATTACTGCTATCCCGATTTGCCAAAGGCTTATCAGATTTCGCAGTATGATATGCCGTTGTGCGAGGGCGGTTACGTTCAGCTTAGCAACGGCAGAAAAATCCGTTTGACACGTATTCATATAGAAGAAGACGCAGGCAAGCTCATTCACGAGCGTGGCGACACATACGTTGACTACAACCGAGGCGGTGTTCCGCTTATCGAAATTGTTTCGGAGCCTGACATCAGGTCGGTTGACGAAGCAAGAGAATATGTTGAAAAGCTCCAACAGGTTATGCGCTACATCGGCATTTCCGACTGCAAAATGCAGGAGGGCTCAATGCGCTGTGACGTTAATATTTCTGTTCGTCCTGTCGGCAGTGAAGAGTTTGGCACAAGAACAGAGATAAAGAATATGAACTCAATAACCTATATTGCAAAGGCTATGGAGTACGAATTTGAACGTCAGGTTGATTTGATTGAAAGCGGCGGCAAGGTAATACAGGAAACTCTGCGTTATGATGACGCTACTAACACGACATCACCGATGAGAGGTAAAGAGGACGCTCACGATTACCGTTATTTCAGAGAGCCTGACCTTGTTACAATAAGCGTAACTGATGAGGAAATAGAAGAAATCAGAAGCTCACTTCCGGAGCTGCCCGAAAGCAAGCGTGAAAGATATGTAACGGAGCTTGGTATTCCCGAAACTGACGCACAGCTTCTGACAAAGTACAGAAAAATCTCTGAATTTTTTGACGAAGCCTGCAAGGATGTTAAAAATCCAAAGACGGTTGCAAACTTCATTATCGGTCAGATTTTCCGCACACTGGTAACTGAGTCTGACAAAGAGGAGTTTAACATCAAAATCACTCCGGCACAGCTGTCTGAGCTTGTTAAAATCCTTGAAAGCGGTAAAATCAGAAATAATCTTGCAAAGTCTGCGCTTGATAAAATGCTCGAAAGCGGAAAGAACGCAACAGAGTATATCAGCGAAAGCGATATGGCAGGACTTGACGACAACGCACTTGCAGAGCTTTGCAAGCAGGCTGTTGAGAGCAATCCGAATGCAGTTGCCGACTTTAAGGGCGGTAAAGAAAAGGCGCTCAAATCGCTTGTCGGCTTTGTAATGAAAAACAGCCGAGGAAAGGCAGACCCCACAGCGGCAGAGGCAAAGATAAAAGAGATTATCGGGTAAAGCAGAGTATATGAATATAACAGAGTTGTTTTGTCCTGCCCTGCATTGAAATTTCAGAGGGAGCATTATATAAATGACTAAATATTTCACACGAGCGAACAGAGATTCTTCTATTGAATTATTCCGCATTGTGACGATGCTGTGTATTGTTGCACACCATTACATTGTGAATTCTGGTATATTACAAGAGATTACGCAGGCAAATGTAATGAACTTGAACTCTGTCTTTGCTCTGTTATTCGGGTGGGGAGGAAAAACAGGCATTAACTGCTTTGTTCTTATAACAGGCTATTTTATGTGCAAGTCTGATATAAGTTTGAAAAAGTTTTTGAAACTGTATTTGCAGATAATTTTTTATAATATCCTGTTTTTATGTATTTTTTCATTTACGGGGTACTCTCATTTTTCAGTTAAAGAGCTTGTTAAGGCTTTCTTGCCTGTATATGGTTTGGGTACAGGGTTCACCTCATCTTATCTGGTATTTTTCCTATTTATTCCGTATCTAAACATTTTAGTAAATGCTATGAGTGAAAAACAGCATAGATATTTAATCTTGCTGTCATTTATTGTATCTTCTGTTTTACAGACTTTTTTAATGGTATCTTCTGCTTTTACATATGTGGGCTGGTTTATGGTCTTATACGTTATTGCGTCGTATATTCGTATTTACACAAACAAAATATTCAATAATAAAAAACTCTGGGGTTTTATTGCACTTGGTATGCTTTTACTGTCTTGGTTAAGCGTAATTATCGGTGCTTTTGTATATCATAAGACAGGAAAAGTATTCTATTTTTATTTTGTGTCTAACAGCAATAAAGTGTTAGCTCTTTTAACTGCTGTAAGTGCTTTCTTGTTCTTTAAGAATCTAAATTTAAAAAATTCAATGATTATAAACGGTATTGCAGCATCAACGTTTGGCGTATTGCTGATTCATGCAAATTCTGATAATATGCGTCAGTGGCTATGGAATGATTTGTTGAATAATGTAGGTGCTTATCACTCCGATTACTTTATGGTTCACGCAGTAATTTCAGTAATC
>CAMFTQ010000046.1 GCA_945988865.1 uncultured Anaeromassilibacillus sp. | reverse complement strand
TCATCTTTTATGCTGTTTTTGTTTATATATTTATATCTGTAAAAGGGCTTAAAAACAACACTGCATACGCATCTGCCGAATTTGTAAAAGCCGTTTGATTTTGCCATTATAATTTCTCCTTAATTACAGAAAGAATTTTTGAAACCGACTGCTCAAAGTCAAGCTCTGTGGTATCTACTAAAACACTGTCCTTTGCAGGCTTGAGCGGTGCAATTTCTCGGTGAGAATCCTGATAATCACGCTTAATAACATCGTCAAGAACATCGTTGTAGGTAACCTCTGCTCCCTTTTGCACAAGCTCGTTATAACGTCTTTTAGCCCTTTCCTGCGGTGAGGCTGTCAGAAAAATCTTTACCTGTGCGTCAGGAAGTATTACAGTGCCTATATCTCTGCCGTCCATTATTACGTTGTTATGCTTTGCTATGCTTCGCTGTAAATCGAGCAGATACGCTCTGACAGACGGCACTGCAGAAATTCTGCTTGCTGTCATTGACGCTTCGGGAGTTCTTATAAGTCCAGATACGTCCTCGCCGTTTAAAAGTACAGTCTGTTCGTTGTTTTCGTTGAACGAAAGCTCTACCTTTATCTGTGACAGAAGCTCGTCAACCTGTGGTGACTCTATCGGCTCGATATTATTTCTCATAGCTGCAAGTCCTATTGCTCTGTATAATGCGCCTGTGTCAACGTAAATGTAAGAAAGCCGTTTTGCACAGGCTCTGGCTATAGTTGATTTGCCGGCTCCTGCCGGACCGTCAATCGCTATTGCTATTGGCATATTTTATCTCTCCTTAATTATAATGCGGAATTTCTGCCGCTTAATACTCCTGTACTGTACGCAATCTGAAGATTAAAGCCACCTGTGTAGCCGTCAACGTCTATTACCTCACCGGCAAAATAGAGGTTATCAAGAAGCTTGCTCTGCATAGTTTTCGGGTTGATCTCTGACGTTTTAACTCCGCCTGATGTTATAATCGCTTCTTCTATAGGTCGGAATTTTGTGACGGTTACTGTAAAGCTCTTTAATATAGAAACTAATCGCTGACGCTCTTCCTTTGTAATGACGTTACACTTTTTGTCAAACGGCACGTTCCATAGCTTTAGCACAACGGGTATCATCTTTCTTGGCAAAAGCTTTGACAGAGAATTTGACACAGCCTTGTTTATATTCTCCTGAAAATCACGCTGTAACCGTCTGTCAAGCTGATTGTCGTCAAGTGCCGGCTTTAAATCAATAATAATTGAATATTTACCGCTTTGTATATTTTTCATATGACAGCTTGCGCTTAAAATTGTAGGGCCGCTTAATCCGAAATGGGTAAAGAGTAATTCTCCGAAATCATTATATACGGATTTTTTTGAGAAATTGTCGAAAACTGTAACCCTGACATTTTTAAGAGAAAGTCCCTGCATATCCTTACAAAATTTCTCTTGACATTCAAGCGGTACAAGCGAGGGCGACAGGTCTGTAACTGTATGCCCTGCCTGCTTAGCCAGCTTGTAGCCGTCACCTGTTGAGCCTGTGAGCGGATAGCTCATACCTCCGCAGGCGATGATTACGCTGTCGCTCTTATATATATTGCCTGATATATCCTTACAGCCGATTAACACACCGTCCTCAATAACAAGTGCTTTAACCTGTGCCTGTATTATTTTACAACCAAGCTCTCTTGCGTTTTTCTGCAAAGCCTGTGCAACGTCATAAGCCTTGTCGGAAACAGGGAAAACTCTGTTGCCACGCTCCGTTTTTGTTTTTACACCGAGGTTTTCAAAAAATTCTATTGCGTCCTGCGGTGTAAAGGCATTTACTGCGCTGTATAAAAATCTGCCGTTTGTCGGTATGTTTGATATAAAAGTGTCAATATCACAGTTGTTTGTGATGTTGCATCTTCCCTTACCGGTTATGAGCAGCTTTTTGCTAAGTATTGAATTTTTTTCAAGTACTGTAACCTCTGCGCCGTTTACAGCCGCCTCTATAGCCGCCATAAGACCGGCAGGGCCTGCGCCTATTACCGTTACACTTTTAGCTTTCATCTGTCGGATTTTCCTTTGCGTTATCTTCCAGGTCGCTGTTTATATCGTCCTTTTCTTCCTCTTGCCTGTTTGCGTAAATTTCCTGCTCGTGCCACACCTGCTCTAATTTATAAAAGGTTTTTGTGACGTCCTCTCTTTTTGCAAGGACTGTTGCAACAATTAAAGCGTTTATCATACTCATAGGCGCAACAAGAGAATCGACAACCGAAGCCATATCACTTCTGGCAAGCAAAATTGAGTCGGCGGCAGACACAAGCGGTGACACCATACTGTCTGTAATTGCTATAACGTCTGCGCCGTGGTCACGTGCGAAATTCATAGCGTCAACAGCCATAATGCTGTAGCGTGGGAAGCTGATACCTATCATAACATCGTTTTCGTTAATTCTGAAAAGCTGTTCGTAGGTGGTGGTTTTGCTTGTTGTATTTATTACACGCACGTTGCCGAAAATAAGCTCAAAATAATAGCCTAAAAAGCTTGCAAGTGCCGAGGTTGCTCTTACTGCAAAAATGTAGATATGCTCTGCATTTACTATTGACTCTACCGCCCTTTTGAAGTCCTCGTGTGAGGTTTCTTCAAGTGTTCTGCGGATTTTGTCTATGTCCTGATTGAGTACGCTTTCAAGAACGCTGTTGTCGCCTATTCTGTTTGCCGTTACCTCAATTCTCTGAACAGAGGTGAGCTTGTCACGTATCATTTCCTGCATAGCCTTCTGAAGCTTTGGGTAGCCGTCATAGCCAAGTTCTGCGGCAAAGCGCACTACAGTACTTTCGGAAACACCGACAGTTTCGCCTAATTTTGAAGCAGTCATAAAAGCCGCTTTATCGTAGTGAGTTTCTATGTATCTTGCAATCGCCTTTTGTCCCTTTGAAAATTTGGGCATCTGCATTTCTATTCTTGTCAATAAATGAGTTACCATATTAAACACCAGACTTAAAAAATTATTATAGATATGGTTTCATTTTAACACATAAACTTGCAAATTTCAATAAACATTGTAGCTTTTTACAATATTTTTCTATACACTCCTGCAATTTACGATAGAAATATTGCATTTACCGCTGTAATGTGGTAAAATATGTGTAACTGAATAAGCATTGGAGCAGATATTATGATAGCTATTATTGACTATGGTGCAGGAAATATTCAAAGCGTTTACAAGGCTCTGAAATTTTTAGGCTGTGACGCTTTTGTTACAAATGAGCGTGATAAAATTCTTTCGGCTGACGGTGCAATTCTGCCCGGTGTAGGCTCTTTCGGAGATACAGTTGACAGTATGGAAAAATACGGAATTAAAGACACTGTGATTGATTTTACAAAAAGCGGAAAGCCGTTTTTGGGTATTTGCTTAGGACTTCAGCTTTTATTCCCCGAAAGTGAGGAAAGTCCGAACAAAAAAGGTCTGTCACTTTTTGAGGGCAGTATTACAAAAATTCCGTCTGACGGCACTTTAAAAATCCCTCATATCGGCTGGAACAGTCTTGACATTAAAAAAAGCGACGGTCTTTTTAAGGGCATTTCAGGTAATCCCTATGTTTATTTTGTTCATTCATATTATCTAAAAGCTAAGGACAGAGATATAGTTTCTTCACAGACGCAGTACGGCGCTTTGATTGACGCATCTGTAGAAAAGGGTAACATTATGGCTGTACAGTTTCACCCTGAAAAAAGCGGTGAGGTTGGTCTTAAAATACTTAAAAACTTTGCCGATATGACAAAATGAGGTGACAACAATGTATGCAAAAAGAATTATACCCTGCCTTGATGTTAAAAACGGCAGAGTTGTAAAAGGAATGAGCTTTGTCAATCTGATAGACGCAGGCGACCCTGTTGAGGCGGCTGTGCAGTACGATAATCAGGGTGCTGACGAGCTTGTGCTGCTTGACATAACTGCTTCAAGCGATGAAAGAAATATTATTATTGATATAGTTGAAAGAGTTGCAAATTCTATTTTTATTCCGTTTACTGTCGGTGGCGGTATCAGAAGCGTTGATGACTTCAACGCACTTTTAAGAGCAGGTGCTGACAAGGTTTCTGTGAACTCTGCGGCTGTGCTTCGTCCCGACATTATAAACGAGGCTTCCTACAAATTCGGCAGTCAGTGCGTAGTTGCCGCTATTGACGCTAAGCGCAAGGGCGACAGCTGGGAGGTATATATAAACGGTGGCAGAAAGCCAATGGGCATAGACGCTGTAGAATGGGCGGTTGAGTGCGAAAAGCGAGGAGCCGGCGAAATTCTTTTGACCTCTATGGACGAGGACGGACAGAAAAACGGCTACGATTTACAGCTGACATCAGCCGTTTCAAAAAGCGTAGGTATTCCTGTTATAGCAAGCGGCGGTGCAGGGGCATTGGAGCATTTTAAGGATGCGTTTACAGTCGGAAAGGCAGACGCCGTTTTAGCGGCTTCACTCTTTCACTTTGGTGAAATTCCGATTCCAAAGCTAAAGGAATACCTTAATAACGAGGGGATTTCAGTCAGATTATAATAGCAAAGCACAGCGTAGAAGAATAACGCTGTGCTTATTTTTTTGATGATACCTTGATATTGCATTAAAGCTCCACAGGAACAAAAATTCTCTTTGCTACGTCCTGCATTTCTTCAATATCCCTCTTTAAGCCCTTGTTTTTCAAAAGCTCTATTGTTTTCATATAGCTTTCAGGAGTGTTATGTGCAAAGGAATGTGCATCGGTGCCGAACAAATCAATTTCTCCGTTTTTTATAAGCTTTCCAAGCTTTAAACGTGCAGGTATTTTTTCAAAGGAAATTGTATTTGTCTGAAAAAGAACTCCCATTTCTCTTAATTCTTGACGAAGCTCGTAGCTTTTCATCAAAGCAGGATATCTTTCGATATGTGGTATCACAGGTGTTATTGAGTAATCGTTTATCAGCTTGCAAAGCTGTCTGTTGCTTCTGCCCTGAAATTGTGATTTATACGGAAATTCAGTCAGCATATACCTTTTTCCGCCGTAGCACAGTCTGTTGAGGTTATCGTTTACAAACAGATAATCTGTCACAAACACCTCTGCGCCTAAGCAAAACTCCATTCCGTCCGGCAGATGCGGTTTCAGCTTGTCAAACGCACTTTGTCTTAATCGCAAAAAATCGTCTGCGCTTATTTCCTGCGAATACATATGAGGGGTAAAACAGACATTTGTCACACCCTGCTTTTTTAAACACTCAAGCATCAGCACACTGTTCTGAACAGTTTCTGAACCGTCGTCTATTCCGGGCAGAATGTGAGTGTGCATATCGTAAAATTCCACCGTAACACCTCCCTATCGTTTCTAAAAATTTATTAAAGTGCTTTGCACACAAGGTCGCCCATCTCTGAGCAGGAAACCTTTGTTGTTCCCTCTGTGTAAATATCGGGAGTACGGTAATCGTTCAGAACACTGTTTACCGCATTTTCGATTGCATCGGCAGCATTCGGCTGATTAAGAGAATAGCGAAGCATCATAGCTACAGACAGAATTGTTGCAAGCGGATTTGCAATACCCTGTCCTGCTATATCGGGCGCACTGCCGTGGATAGGCTCGTACAAGCCGTTTTGTGTATCGTTAAGACTGGCTGATGCAAGCATACCGATAGAACCGCTTATCATTGAAGCTTCGTCTGACAGAATGTCGCCAAAGATGTTTGATGTTAATATAACGTCAAACTGACCCGGATTTCTTACAAGCTGCATTGCACAGTTATCCACATACATATGGTTAAGCTCAACTTCGGGGTAATCCTTTGAAATTCTGATTACCGTTTCTCTCCACAGTCTTGAGCTTTCAAGAACGTTTGCCTTGTCAACGCTTGTCAGCTTTTTATTTCTTTTCATAGCAAGGTCAAAGGCTACTCTTGCAATTCGCTCAATTTCAGGAACTGAATACATTTCTGTATCATAAGCGGCAGGGTTGCCGTCAACCTCTTTTCTGCCACGCTCGCCGAAATAGATACCGCCTGTAAGCTCACGTACCACCATAATATCGAGTGAGCCGTTGCCGATAATCTCATCTTTAAGCGGAGATGCTCCCTTGAGTGGCTCAAAGATAACAGCCGGACGAAGGTTTGCAAAAAGTCCGAGAGCGCTGCGAATACCTAAAAGACCTGCCTCGGGACGGTTGTTGCCTGCCATTTTATCCCACTTGGGACCGCCGACTGCGCCGAG
>CAMFTQ010000045.1 GCA_945988865.1 uncultured Anaeromassilibacillus sp. | reverse complement strand
GCTGCGTTCGGGACGCAGAAGCCGCAGGTTCAAATCCTGTCATCTCGACCAAAAAGAGGGTAGTTTATACTACCCTCTGTTTTTTTGTGTTTATTAAAAATGCGATTGTAAAGCCATTTTTGACGAGTTAGGCAATTTATAAATAAAGTCAAATAAAACAAAATAAATTGTAATTGCATTACTGTTGCATTACTTGCATTACACTGCCGATATGCTCAAGCCGTTGTTTTTGAGGTATTCCGATTGAGCGTCAAGGTGCTTTTGCTCGTATTCGGTAAACACGTCACAGTATGTGTTTATCGTTGTTTTTATGTCTGTATGCCCCAGCAGCTTTTGCAGGACAGGCGCAGGCATACCGCTCTCAATGGCTCTTGTTGCGTATGTGTGCCTTAACATATGCTGATTGACAGGCTTGCCGTTACAGATGTTGTACTTTAAGCAAAAGCGTTTAAACTCTAAGTTGACCTGACAAGTCGTTATCAAAGTGCCGTTTTTCGCCCGGAAGATAAGCTCGTCAGGGTTAATGCTCTTAACGCTGTCACGTATCAGCTGCATAATATCGTTGTTGATGTGCAGAACCCGCTGACCTGCATACGTTTTTGTGGTCTTGCCGATAATCGGCTTATCCGCAGCGTCTTTTGATATTGTCTTGTTGATATTTATTGTATTGTCGGCAAAGTTGATGTCACGCAACGTCAGAGCGTTAATCTCCCCCATTCTTGCGCCTGTGTAAAGAGATATAAGCATTTGCTCTTTATACCTCACGCTTTTGTGAGGGAGCAAAGCCAACAGAAATTCTTTTTGTTCCGACAGTGTAAAGGCGGTGACCTTTTTTGTCGGTTTTTTGGACGTAGGCTTTTTGTACTGCTGTTTATTGTCGAGGGGGTTATAGTTTATATATCCTTTAAAAACAGCCTGTTTAAAGGCAAAATTAAGCAAGCCATATGCTTTTGATATAACAGAGTTTGAGTAGTCGGTTATGGCAATTAAAAAATCCGTCAAGTCTGATGAGCTGATTTTATCAATCGTTTTTCCTGTAACAAAATAATAACGCTCCAGTATTTTCAACGTTTCGATTTTGCGGTGATACGTCACTCCGCTTATCTCGTTTGTCGCCCTCTGGTACTCAATAGCCTGTTTGACTATCTCTTGCACCGTCTGTGCCTTGTCAATCAGATTTATTCCGCTGCTCTTTTGCTCTTTGAGCTTGTCAAGTTTATCTTTTACTATTTTTTGCGTTTTGCCGTAAACAACCTTGCGTTTCAGCTTGCCTGTCGCTTCATCACGCACCGACAACTGAGCACACCATAGGTTTTTAGCCTCGTTTTTATATATTGTACCCTCGCCGTTGGCTCTTTTTTTAGCCATAATATGCACTCCTTTTTGTATTTTGCCGATGGTGTAACAAATTGTTACTCCATCTATCGCTTAAAATGGGTGCAAAAATCCCTTGTAAATAAGCTATTGCAAAATTTACAAGGGTATGGTACAATATTTTTGCTTGTAATAAGTACCGTAGCACCCTGTGTGTTATGGTCGCCGTCCTGTTCTGTTCCAGCAGAGCAGGGCGGTTTTTTATTTATTTTTATTACAGATGATAAAGCTGTTTATCGGCTTTTGTCGGCTGCATCTCTTTTAAACAATCAATGCCTATGCAGTGCAGCTCGTCATTAACACCTATAACAGCTATATCCTCGTCAGTATAACCGCAAATATCGCACTTTACGAAATTATCAGCGAACACGCCTTTGTAGTAAAACGCTTTGATTTCTTTCGCCTTCTCTGAATTAAATTCGTGCCATTCGCCTTGCGGAGCAATCATTTTATATCACCTCTCATTAAAGCCGATCATATCGTAAAATACGCTTTCGGGAATTATTTCAATGTCCTGACCGTCGAGCTTGTATTTTTCGGCTTTTTTGTGCTTATTACTTTTGCCGTCTTTGATAGATTTGCAGTAGTCATTATTACCGAGTATCAAAAAGTCGGTTGACTTTGTAACATTATCAGCACAGCGACCGCCAACATCATAAACTAATTGTGCCGCATCCTTACGGCTGAGCCTATCCAACACACCTGTAAAAACGCACTCCTTGTTAAATAAGGGATGTGTTTCGTCAAAAACTATATTAGTTGTATAGAGCTTTCTCACGCTCTTTTTACTTTTAAACTCCCTTACAAAATTATCCTCACTACCGTATTTATCAATAATCAGCTGATACATTTTGATATAACATTTATATGTGCTTTCGCAGTCAGCCAGTGCCCTGTGCCGGCAATCTGCATCAACATCTAAGTAATCAATAATATCACTTAGCCTGTGGTGATGTTTGTCGGCAAAGAGCTTGCGAGCTATACGCATTGTATCAACAAAATCATTTGTAAACGGTTTGTTTAAAGCACTCATATAGTTCTCATATAAAAAATTAACATCAAAGTTGACATTGTGACCTACGATTATACTATCCCCTACAAACTTATCAACAAGCGGTAATACAGTATCAATAGACGGAGCAGATGACAGCATATCGTTTGTAATGCCGGTTAGCTCTGTGATAAAGCTATCTATTTTATATCCCGGATTTATTAAAGACTTAAATGTATCTACAATCTTTCCGTCTGATACCTTTATCGCACCTACTTCGATTATATCGTCATAATTTGGTGATAATCCTGTGGTTTCTAAGTCAAGCACGATATATTCGCTCGGATAACAGATTATACTATGCCCTTTAAAGGCTCTTTCCGATTTATTGTCTTTTTCTGATATTTTGCTTTTATCGTCCTTAAAAAAATTTCTGCCTGCCTCAAGATTTTTGCGGTACATACAAGCCGTTGAGTAGAGCTGATCCTCGTGCAAGCATTTGTCTGCATTACTGCAATCAACATATTTTGAGCAACAGCCAAAGCTGTCAAAGCTCATAGCGTCAGCAAAAATTTTATTAAATAATGCAGTCAACTGCACACTTATATTACTGTTTGCAAAATCAAGTGTCATAAAGTCAGATATCAATACTCTGACAAAATCATTTTCCGCAGCGGTTTTATATGGACCAATGCCAAGCTCATTAAGCTGTTTACTATATTTTGCTCTAAAGCCTATGTACGGCTTTGCACCTGTGTTTTTAACCCTCAAAAGTAAAACATCTTTAACAGCTCGTCTGTAAGCTGTTGCGACAGATGATACGCAGATACTGTCAATATCGCCTTTATTATTTTTAATGTATAAATCAGAGCCGGCAAGATAATCTATACTGATATATTGCTTGAGCAGATTTAATACATCATCACTGTTAACTGGCATTTACATCACTCCATATTTTTAAAATAGCGGCATAGGCAAATTTGTATCAAAAGACACCGTTTCGCCGTCCATAAAGTCAATCTCTATTTTTTTAATCACATAATGGTCTATCGCATACCCATACCATACATCACGCCAAATGTAATCGATTAAATTAGAGTCAGCTTTTAAAGGACCCGTAAATTGCAGTCTAATATCAGACTTGCCTGTAACAGCACAAGCTACAGGGCGGTCAACGGCATTATAAGGCGTGACTGTGTAGTATATATATTTAACCTCTTTTTCTGACTTGTTCCGAAATTCCATCTGCACATCAACAGCGCCGGCTGAATTGGGCGATGTAACATTTCCGTCAAGTATTATGAGATAATCGTAAAAATCCGTTTTTGTTTTAGTAGTTGTTGGCTCGGTAGTTTCGACTATGCTTATATCGGCAGTATCTTGATAATCGGTTTTTGTAGATGTACTTAAATCACAGCTGACTGTCGCAAACAATGTGCATAATACGATTAGCAAAGTTAAGCATTTTTTCATCTTAAAAACCCCTTTATTTTGATTATTTTCCCAACACGCCTGAAATCAGGCGTGTTTTTCTTTTTGTTCATTTAATATGTAATTACCGGAGTTAACAAGATCATCTGAGTATTCGAGTAGTTTCTTTCTGCCTATATCATTGAGTATATCATAGTTATTTATAAGTTGTTGCTTTGCTAAATCTAAGCAATTACATTCTGATTTTTTCTTGTCAATAGAAATATTGGAGGTTTCGTTCAGGTAATCTGAATAAAATCTTTCGACGCTGACGTTTAAAACACTGCATATTTTGAGAAGCACTTCAAAATCAATTTTCATATTATCTCTTTTAATAATACTATATAGAGTTTGGGGACTTACACTAATCATATTTGCAAGCTCATTAACATTAACGCCATTTTCTTTTAAGACCTCTTGTAATGTTTTTCCGATCATAGTTTGTCACTTCCTTTGTTTATATAATATCATAACAATTTGTGAGTGTCAATAAAAAATTATGAAAAATCATAAAAAAGTGTTGACAAATTACGCAAACGCATATATAATATAATCAACAGTTATGCAAATGCATAACTAAACATTAAAAGAGGTGATAATTATGTATGCAAATTTAAAAGGCGAACTAACAAAAAAGTCGATCACAAACCGAGAATTAGCCAATTTTTTAGGCAAGCACGAAAATACGATTGGCTACAAGCTGGATGGTGAGGGTTCTTTTTCCATTGAAGAAGCCTTCAGGATAAAAGAACACTTTTTCCCTAACTATGAACTCAAATTTCTTTTTGAAAAAACCGCCTAAAAGCGGAGCAGTAAAGATAAGGAGTAACGAATAATGGATATGAGCATTTATATGAAATCCAAGCAGGAAATAAACGACATCTGCGACAGCGGTATGTTTAACTCTATTATTGAGGGATATGTACGTAAGGCTTTTGCCGACCTTGAACTGTCGGACAGGCTCACAGGATACAGCTTTTCAAGGCTGTTTGACGAAGTTTCCGCTGCCGAAGCTCGCAAAATTGCAGAGAACGCTTAATTTATAATCCGTTCTCAGTAAAAAGGTGGTGAATACAATGGGTACATACTACAACGAGCTAAGGAACCGCTTGATTTTAGCAGCGGTAAACGTCAATAGTTTCGCTGCGGAAGGTGACGCAAGCCATAATCATCTTTCTAACGGCAGGCTGGCAGCATTAGCGGAAGTATTGGAGGATTTCGGGCATAAGGTGCGTTTTAGAAAAACAATGAGCGTTACTAACAACTGCTTCAAAATTCTTGAGCTAAAGATTGACGGTGAGCTTGTAATTTCAAACACAAATTGAGTTGTGTGAAATTTATTCACATAGAAAAAGAGGTGAAAAATAATGCCGGCAATAAGAATTGAAATTGATGTTCCGCAGAAATTTACAATAAATATCGAAGCCGACACAACAGAACAGTTGCAGAACAGCTTTGAAATCGCAGTTTCACAGACTAAGGATTTAATGGAAAACGTCAAAAACGGAACAAAATTCATCAGCATAAAAGAGGCGGCAAAGCAATTAGGATGGTCAGAGCCGACTGTGCAGGAACTCTTTAGCAGAGCTGACTTTCCAAGCTGTGACTTTGCGAAAAAGAAAGTAGTGGAGCTAAGTGCATTTTTAAAGTACTTCAGCGTTCCTCGCCGAAAGTAGCCGAAAGTAAAGGTGAGTATCTTGTTTAATACATTAAGCAAAAATCACAAGTTCTGCAAAGGCTGTGGGCATTACCGACGTATTAGGGACAACTCAACACCGTATATGTGTCACTTTATCCTCGACACAGGTGTAAGCCGAGGCTGTCCTGCTGGAAAAGGGTGCATATGGTACACAACGGAAAAGTGCCGCTGCCTTGATGAATTCAACGGCAGTATTAAATATTAGGAGTGACCCGAAATGACAAGAATTGCACTTGAAAAACATCTCGGTAAAAAGGTAAAAATAACCTTGTTTGACGGAGATGTAATTACAGGCACTCTACATAAAAGCGGCGAAGAATGTTTCAAAAACATAGCAAACCTTTATATACCAAATAATCTATATTTTCTTACAGACGGCAGCCGCCTTTGTTCGTGCTTGTTTAAAGTTTCACACATTAAAAGGATAGGGATTGAATAATGAATAAAACTGTTGATGAAACGCAAGTGTTTCGATTTTTATGCTATCAATCCGCACTGCCCAGCCTACACGAAGCTATATTCTCGGTGAGATTTTTAGCGGACAATTTCCGCACAACAAAATACCATATGCGAAAAATCATAAAAAGTCTTGTTGAAAAAGGTCTGATTGAATTAGCTTATGAAGGCGGTCAAGACGAGGACGGCAACGTACATTGTTACAAGGGTTACATAATAACTGTCTCTTATACACATCTCCGAGCCCACGAGACGCTACGCTA
>CAMFTQ010000044.1 GCA_945988865.1 uncultured Anaeromassilibacillus sp. | reverse complement strand
CACCTAAGCCTTCGTCGGCAGCGTCAGATGTGTATAAGAGACAGATTTAACCCGGTGGCTTGGTTATTCTCCCGACGGCAATCCCACCATCAGCGAGCTGATTTATCAGACTGTTGCAAATTTTCCAACTCCTATGGATAGCTTTATTCGTCACAACGATAATCTGAACGTTGACTATATACCTGCCAACGCAATGCTGTCAGGTATTCTTGCTATTTTAGCAACCGACAGCGACAGCTCAACGGTTTTTGTTCGGATATTCGGCAATCCCTTCTTCCGCAGATATGATTATATAATTATCGACTGTCAGACCTCTCTCGACTTGCTTGTCACTAATGCATTAAAATGCAGCGATAAGGTTATTATCCCGGTACAAGCGGATATGCTGGCTTATGAGGGTGTAGAACTGATGCTCAACACAATAGCAAAAATCAACCCTCAAAAACCGCTTGCTGACAGTGTTATGATGCTGCTTACAATGTATCATAAAACCACAAATGTTTCAAAAGAAATATTTGCCGCCTTAAAAGAGAGCTATAAATCCCTTGTTGTCAGTACACCTATCCCCTACCGAACCGAGGCAAAGGTCAGCTCAATCGAACGCACGGCACTTGTCAACAAGAAGAACAGTTGTGTAGGCGAAGCATATATGAATGTTGTTGAGGAATTATTGGGAGGAAATAAAAATGGCTAAGTTTAATATACCGACAAAAAGTATCCCCACTCCTGAGCAAGCCTACGCAAACATCTTAGGGCAGAATGAAGAAAATCAAATTGTTGAATTGTCCCCTGATTTGCTTATAGAAGTAGATAATCAACCGTTCCACATCCGAGAAGAAAAAATAGCAGATATAGCTGAAAGTATAGAGAATACAGGACAGCTTGAGCCTGTTATTGCTGTTCCGAGCGATAAAATACCCGGTAAATATATCTTGCTTGCAGGACGACATCGCAAAAGAGCCTGTGAGCTTGCCGGTTTGCCTGTCAAGACTATCATTAAGAAAAACATTGACGCAGACCTTCAGCGGTACATCTTGCTGACTACCAACACGGACAGAAACAACGATTATCTTCCGAGCGAAAAAGCCTTTGCGTATCTTGAGCAGCAGGAACTTCTCAGAAAGAAAGGCAAGGTTACAAATGCCGACATAGCACGTGAAAACGGTGTTACTACAAAGGAAGTACAAAGATATATCAGACTGACGCATTTAATAAAGCCTCTGCTTGACCGTGTGGATAAAAAAGAAATTCCCTTTATCGCAGGCGTAGATATATCGTTTTTGTCAAAGCAGGAGCAGTCAAGGCTATTTGAATTTATGCTAAACCACACAGATGCAAAAATCACTACCTCGATTGCTAAAGAGATAAAGCAACGTCCCGATGAGCTTGAAGATATATTCTACGGCAACAGATTTGTTTCTGAGGACAATTTGTCCTCAGATGTGGAAAATGATTTTGAAAGCAACGAAGAAGAAAATTCTGAGGACAATTTGTCCCCGGATTTCAAATCATCAAAAAAAGACAGTAAAAAAGTTGCAGTGCCGGACGAAGCAACGGCTGATGTGCTATCTTTTATTCTGTTGGGTTGTACTGTAGATATTAAATGCTTCATAGCTGATTTTTACTCTACATCTGAGGCTGTGAGCTTATTCAAAGTTATCGGAAAAGGTCGTTTTTATGCAAACAGCCGTGTTGATGACAAATGCCCGATTGTTCAATATCGCAACAAGTCATATACATATATGTTCGGTGCTTCAAGCATTCTGTTTAAACTGGACAATAGAGAATATGACATAACCTACACCGCACTTGACGGCTTTATCAGGCAATACATTCGCAAATACGTTTCTAAGGCAGAAATAATAAAGCTATACAGCGAGGTGTCAAATGAAAATAACTGATGTAGTAATAAAACGCAGAAAATCTAAAAACCCGAATTTAGTCGGATATGCGACTGTTGTATTTGATAACGAGCTGTTAATAAATGATATAGCAATTATTGAGAAAGACCTGAAATTCACAATACAGTTTCCACGGAACAAATACGCACTCACAAATAACAAAGACTGCATAGTTCCGCTGAGCAGTGAATTCAGGGAGTATATAACCTCAAAAATTTTGAGCAATTTATTTTGAATTGATGGTCAGACCTATGATAGAGAAAGGGAAAAAATGAGTAGAATATGGGATAAATACAAGACAACCGTGCGTACAAACATAGACTTACCTCCGTCAGAGCTTACAACCGAAAGGCAATGGCAACTAAAAGGCTGTGTACCGATTGACGATAAATGCGGTAAGAATTTATGGACTAACCAATATTGCAATAAATCTTTGCGTTATCTGCATATCAGCGAGGTAAGAGCTATGACAGATGACGATAAAAAGGCTATTGCCGAAATTGAAAATAAGAAAAAGCAGCAGGCTCGTCTGAAATTTAAAAGCAAAAAAGCCATAGAGCAAATACCGAAAAAAATAATCTCTCTATGCAAGTCAATAATTGATTTGCAATATCAGGCAGTTAATTATGATACTCCTACTGCTGATATAATCGTGCTTGATACCGAAACAACAGGACTTAACACACAAACGGACGAGCTGTTACAAGTATCAATAATTGACAGCAACGGCAATACGCTGTACAACAACTATCTGAAACCTCTGCGTAAACGGCGATGGCAAGACGCTGAACGAGTTAATGGCATATCACCCGATACGGTAGCAAATGCTCCGACAATACTCGATGAGGTTGCAAAGATACATAAAATCGTTTCAACTGCAAAAACCATTGTCGGCTATAACATTGACTTTGACTTGGGATTTTTATCTGCTGTTGGTATTGATGTGCCTGATAATGTTGAAATAGTTGATGTTATGCGTGTTTTTGCGGAAATATACGGCGAATGGAACGATTATTACGGCGGATACAAATTCCAAAAGCTAACAACCTGTGCCGACTATTACGGATATGAGTGGGGCGACGATACAGCTCACGACAGCTTGTCTGATTGCCGTGCAACGCTATATTGCTATAATCAAATGTAAAAAAGGAGAATTAAGATGAATAAGACAAAAAACAAAAACTCGCATATTGCAAATAATTTGCTGATAGTGAGAAAGAGTATCGGTTTATCTCAAAGAGCTGTAGCTGCCGCCCTTTACATAGACCGCAGCACTTACACCTGCTGGGAGCTTGGAAGAAGCGAACCGAACTACAATAACCTAAAAAGACTTATTGATTTTTTTAATAAGTTTCCTCTGCCGATTACACTGAGTTTTCAGAATTTGTTAGATGAAGATTTAGCAGAAAAAGGATTTTTTAAAACACAGGCATAATAATTCAGCTTAATCCGCTTTTTTGAGTTTTCATATTTTTCTCCCCTGACAGGTACAAGGCAGATGAAATAAACCTGCCTTGTACCTATTTCAACTTAAACATAATAATTTTATATTATTTCATTCAGTCGGTAGAGCGCAAAACAGTTATTTATGCAAGCAGAAAACAACTTACACAACAATTTCAATATTTGACAATCGAAATCATTTCATATAGAATATGGATGCAAGCAAAGGCACTCACCTATAATTACGCCATATGAGCCTTTTGGCTTTATGGATAAGGTTACAGGGAAAGTACAGGCGGTTAGCACTCCCGTTGAACAGGGGGTGATATGTATGACTGAAACAGTATTATTGATAATTTTATTGATTACGCTCGTTGAAGTGATTAAATACATAAAAAAATAACCGCCCAACTGCACATTGGACGATTATTTAAAAATAATTAAAACCCAATAGGCTAACCGCTTTAAACGGTTTTCCCTGTAGTCTTATTATATACTACAAACAAAAGTATGTCAATACATCAGCTTAATAAGCGGAGGTAAATAAAATGAAAGCAGAGAAAATCACAGCGTTATTATTAACGGCTGTTCTGACAGCCACTGCTTTTGCAGGATGCGGCGAACAGTCAAACGGCAACGCCACACCCGATGAAGTATCATCAACAGCTCAGACATATACAACTGAAAACGAGGACAATTTGTCCTCAGAACCTACAGATGCAGAAGCAACAGAGCCTACAACAGCACAGGCAACAACCGCTCCGGCGACAACTGCTCCTGCAACCCGTCAGGAAGATAAAACCGAGCCTGTCACACAGCCGACAACCGCAAAGCCTGTTAATACAGCAATAGCGGTAAAAGGCATCTCTCTGAGCAGCAGCTCACTTTCTGTCACATCAGGCAGCAGCAAGACTGTAGGCGTCAGCTTTAATCCGTCAAACGCAACAAATCTGAGTTATAACTGGAGCATTTCAGACAGCACTGTAGCTACTGTAAACGCTGACGGCAGCAGCATAACGGTCACAGGCAAAAATCCCGGTACTGCTAATCTGACGGTAACAAGCAGTAACGGCAAGACAGCTTCCTGCTCAATCACCGTCAACAAAGCTCAGACACACAATAACACAAACAGCAAGCCGCAGAACACAACTAAGCCTGCCGCAGATACAACTCCCTATGACGACCGTCCTATCCCACACAGCGAGCTGTGTACGGATAAAAACATTGCGAAGATAACGAATGCAATAAACGAATACTTTAAGGGCAAGGGTATGAAGTACACACCGTCCTTAAACAAAAATAATACAGGGTGGTTCTTCTATCAGACTGTTTTTGATAAAACAGCAACAAGGTCGGTTAATGAAGTAATAAGCAGAGCCACAGGATACCTTGACGGCGAGGTTAATGCGTGTCTTTTGGGTGAACATCTTTACGATGACGGAACGGAATCATACACTTATTATTGCACATATGATAAACTTGAATATAACTGCTACTATGAACGCTTGTCGGACGGGGAGTATGAAATATACCTCTGCTATGGCTGATGAGCCGACTTACAACTAAATAAAGGAAAAGCTAAAAGCAAGGAAAGAATTTTGTTCTGACCTTGCTTTTTTTATTTCAAGGATGTGAATGATGTGGAATTTATTATCGGCTTAGTTTTAGGGATTTTTATAGGTGCAACGGTTGGAATTATTATTACGGCTTTGATGAGCGTAAATAAGAAAACAAAGGAGAAGTAAAAAATGTCAACAGCAAGAAGTCCGACATAATGATTATAGATAAATCATTTTTAATAAATTAAGAAAGGAGAACAGGAATTGAATATAAAAACCATTCTAAAAAAGGCAAGCTCTTTCATCATATCAGCACTCAAGCCTAAAAGATTGACGGCTGTTGCATTAACAATGCTGATCCTTATCGGTTCTTTCCCTTTATCGGCAGATGCCGCCGTTATCGATTACAAGCAAAGTGAAGGACTTGAAAAGTACGGCGATGTAATATCCAATGACGAGCTGGGCGAAATTGTCAGCTATTCGGGATATATCACAAAAAGTGAATATGCAAAGATGAATTCCAATGCTTCGCTTGTATCGACAGGCGCAACCGTTACTCCCTCATTTGATGTATGCACGGATGCAAATGGAAATACAATCACCGTTCAGAAAACTATGGCAAGTCAGGTTAAGGGCGAAGCTGCCGTTATGATTAAAATAGAGGGCAAGCGAGCCTATTGTATTCAGCCGGGTGAACCTCTGAACACAGGTTCAAATATGGCAACTACCTCTCAAATATATAATGCACTTAATCCTGAACAACAGCAAGCCATTAAAGCAATTCTCTGTTATGGTCTTGAGGGTAACGGTTCAAAAATAATGACAGGGACTATAAGCAAAGATGAAGCTTACCTTGCAACACAGGTTATAGTCTGGGAGCTTGTAAAGGGTGAACGCAGTGCCAACTCTCCATATAAATTAAATTCAGGTAAGGGCGGATATATTGATATGTACTGTGCAGGCGGCAAGAACCCAAACATCAGAGCCTGCTACAACAATATATTAAAGTATATTGCCACCTTTCAGACTGTGCCGAGTATGATGTCAGCACGTAAGGATAAAGCTAACACCATCACTTTGAACGCAAAATACAACTATAACAAAACCACAGGCAAGGGCAGTTGGGTGTATGATACCAAAACCTTAAGCGACAGCAACAAGGTGATGGGACAGTTTTATAAATCAGGCTACAGCCGTTCGTTTAATATTACCACATCCAACGGTACGGCAAAGGTTAATGTTGCCGTAACAGGCAATAATATGATGCTGAAGGTTGAATCAGCAACAGTGAAAAGCACTGCTTCAAGCAGTTCGGCAACAGGCACGTATGCAAACCCTATAGCAGCCAAAAAG
>CAMFTQ010000043.1 GCA_945988865.1 uncultured Anaeromassilibacillus sp. | reverse complement strand
GCGATTACCATACTTGTTGCCGTTGTTGCGATAAAACGCAAGCTCAGAGACATTTCACGTCAATTTTTCGGCACAGAAAGCTTTATAGACGGCATCAATAAGCAAAAGGAGGAAATGAGCGAAACGCCTCGTTCTCTTCACGCTATGACGTCTGTTTATCTTCCGCAGATATTAAAGGATTTTCCGCAGTTTGACTATGACGCTTTCAAGAGCAAGGCAAAGTCGCTGATGCGCAGCTACTTCACTGCAATTGCGTCAAAAAATGCCGCTGAGCTCAAAGAGGAGTGCACCACCACGCTTAAAAGCTATGTTCAGGGCATTATTGATGATTTAAACTTCAGAAATGTCAGCCAGATTTTTAAAGAGATTGTAATTCACGATGTTCAGATTTCTCGCTACATAAAAACAGGTGCAACCTGCACAATTCTGTTTGAGCTTTCTGTCGGACATTATTCGTATATTGAGGACGAAAACGGTGCAGTTGTTTTCGGAGAAAAGGACTTAAAGCTCCAGTCGGTTTACGAAATCGCCCTTGTCTATATTCAGGATGCTTCACAGTTTGGTTCGGACAACGTTTACGGCATAAACTGCCCCAACTGCGGAGCGCCGATAACAAATTTAGGCAGCAAGTCCTGCAAATTCTGCGGAACGCCTGTAGTTGAAGCGAACGAAAGAGTATGGAAATTTGACGCAGTAAAAGAGCAGACGAAAGCAAAAAGGCAATATTAACAAAAAGCCTTCATATATATCAGTGAGTGAAATATGTAAAGCTGTTTGTTGTGAAATATCATAATTTTTTTAGATTATTTTTATAATTTTCTTGCATTTTTCTTTAAAAAATATTATGATAAACGTAAGGATGTAAATAAACGATAATTCTGTATTGTTTATTAAAGTACATAATAAAATTTACAAAAAGGAGTATTGCATATGGGTATTATCAGAGCAGTTACAAATGCTATCGGCGGTGCGCTTGCAGATTCTTGGCAAGAGGTAATTGAGCCGTCACCAATGGGGGATAACACGCTTATCTGCCCCGGTCAGCTTATCACACAAAACGGCAGAAGCCAGAACAAAAAGGGCAACGCAAACATTGTTTCAAACGGCTCAATCATTCACGTTTATGACAATCAGTTTATGATTCTTATCGACGGCGGTAAGATTGTCGATTACACAGCAGAGCCGGGTTACTTTAAGGTTGACAACAGCTCAATGCCGTCGCTTTTTTCGGGACAGTTCGGCGACACACTTAAAGAAACCTTTAGCAGAGTAAAATACGGCGGTGTTCCCTCACAGTCACAGAAGGTATTTTTCATCAATCTTCAGGAAATCAAGGGTCTTCCGTTCGGTACATCAAATCCTGTAAACTACTTCGACACGTTCTATAATTCAGAGCTTAACCTTCGTGCGCACGGTGTGTTCTCGATTAAGGTCGTTGATCCGATTAAGTTCTATCAGGAGGTTATTCCGAGATCTGCAATCTCAGAGAACAGAGCCGTTGAGTTCAGCGAGGTAAAAGCGCAGTACGCAGGCGAGTTTAACTCCGCTTTTGAAGCTGCAATCAACCAGTATTCGGCAGACGGCGAACGTATCAGCTTTATAAGATCAAAGCAGTCGCTCCTTGCAAAGTATATGTCAAACATTCTTGACGATGAGTGGACACAAAACAGAGGTATGGTAATCGCTTCCGTTGCTCCCGAAATTTCCTACGACAAGGATAGTCAGGATCTCATCAATATGCGCAACAAGGGCGCAATGCTTTCAGACGCCGCTGTTCAGCAGGGCTACGTTGCAGCTAATATTTCCGAAGGTCTTAAGGATGCCGGCTCTAATGCAAACGGCGCAATGGCTGGTTTTATGGGTATGGGCATCGGTATGAACGCAGGCGGTAATATCCTCGGCGGCTATCAGCAAAACCCACAGTACCGTCCGACTCCTGGTACACAGCAGCCGGCACCTCAGCCTCAGGCAGCTCCGACAGGCGGTTGGACCTGTGCCTGCGGTGCAAACGTTGCAGGCAAATTCTGCCCCGAGTGCGGTGCTAAAAAGCCCGAGCCTGTTGGGGCAGGTGCTTGGAATTGCAAGTGCGGTGCAACGGCTACAGGCAAATTCTGCCCTGAGTGTGGCTCACCGAAGCCTGCCGATACAGAGGGCTGGACCTGCTCTTGCGGTACTGTGAACAAGGGTAAGTTCTGTCAGAACTGTGGCGGTAAAAAGCCTGAGGGCGAGCCTCTTTACCGCTGTGACAAATGCGGTTGGGAACCAAAGGACCCTAAAAATCCGCCGAAATTCTGTCCTGAGTGCGGCGATCCGTTTGATAGTTCAGATATCATCTGATGTTTTGATATTTTGGATATTCCTAACAAGGAGGAGTAGAATACAGTGGCTGTAGTACAAGACTATAAATGTCCCTGCTGTGGTGGTGCTATCACCTTTGACAGCACAATACAAAAAATGAAATGCCCGTTTTGCGACAATGAATTTGAAATGGAAACGCTTGCTGCCTATGACGAGGACTTGAAAAACGAGCAGCCCGATAATATGCAGTGGCAAACATCGGCAGGCGCTGATTGGCAGGAAGGCGAAACTGAAGGCTTGCGTGTTTATATTTGCGATTCCTGCGGCGGTGAAATTGTCGGCGATGAAAATATGGCGGCAACCGCTTGTCCGTTCTGCGAAAGTCCCGTAGTTATGAAGGGACAGTTCTCGGGAGCATTAAAGCCTGACTACGTAATTCCGTTTAAGCTTGATAAAGAAGCGGCTAAACAGGCACTTTTAAATCACTACAAGGGCAAAATACTTTTGCCTAAGGTCTTTAAGGATCAGAATCATATAGACGAAATTAAGGGCATCTATGTACCGTTCTGGCTTTTTGACGCTGATGTTGATGCCAATATCCGCTACAGAGCCACACGTGTGCGCACTTGGAGCGACAGCAATTATAATTATACAGAAACAAGCTATTTCTCTGTAAACAGAGGAGGCTCGATAGGTTTTGAAAGAGTACCTGTTGACGGCTCTACAAAAATAGCTGATGATTTAATGGAATCTATTGAACCCTTTGACTTTTCGGGTGCAGTTGATTTTCAGACAGCTTATCTTGCAGGCTATCTCGCTGATAAATACGATGTTGACGAACAACAGAGCATAGAGAGAGCAAACCAAAGAATTAAAAAAAGCACAGAGGATAACTTTGCCTCCACCGTACAGGGCTACACATCTGTTATTCCCGAATCGTCAAGCGTGCGTATGAAGCACGGAGAGGCAAAATATGCACTTTACCCTGTATGGCTTCTGAATACTACATATAATGATCAGAAGTACACGTTTGCTATGAACGGTCAGACAGGCAAGTTTGTCGGAAATCTGCCTATGGATAAGGGAGCGTTCTTCAGATGGTTTATAGGCTTAACAGGTACAATAGGTGCTGTTGTGTTTGCAATTATGTACCTTTTGTGGCTGCTTTAAGGGGGTGCTGTAGATGAAAAAAAGATTAACTGCAATTATCACAGCACTATTACTTTGTACTATGATGGCTGTTCCGTCAGTATTCGCAGCCGAAGAATACGCCACAAGCATCGGCCAAAATGACACAATTATCCTCAGCGAACGTTCAAGAATGGTGGATATGGCTGACCTTTTAAGCGATTCTGAGGAAAAAGAACTTCAAAATCAGCTTGACGAGATAAGCGAAAGACAAAAGGTAGATGTAGTTGTAGTAACGGTTGATTCGCTGGGTTCTAAATCACCAATGAAATATGCAGATGATTTCTACGATTACAACGGCTATGGCTTCGGTGATAAGAAAGACGGTGTACTTCTTTTGCTTTCTATGGAAGAAAGAGATTGGTACATAACGACAAAAGGCTACGGAATTACTGCGATAACAGACGCAGGTCTTGACTATATCAGTGATAAGTTTGTTTCTTATTTAAGTGACGGCGAATATGCAGACGGCTTTGAGGTTTACGCCGAGCTTTGCGATGAGTTTATCACTCAGGCAAAAACCGGCAAGCCGTATGATAAAAAGAATATGCCGAAAGAGCCGTTCAAGGTGTTCCCGAAGATTATTATCGCCTTCGGCATAGGTTTTGCTGTGGCGTTTGTTGTTACGATGATAATGAAAGGACAGCTGAAATCGGTACGCCGTCAGGCAGCGGCTGACAGCTATGTAAAGCAGGGCAGTATGGTTATTACAGACAGCAGAGATTTGTACCTGTATAGAACTGTTTCAAGGACTGCAAGACCAAAGGACAGCAGCTCAAGCGGCGGTGGCGGTTCAAGCACACATTCATCGTCGTCAGGCTCATCACACGGCGGTGGCGGTGGCAAATTCTGATCAACCGACTATCTTACTTTATAAAGCATAATTGAATTATTAACTAAATTATCCCCTCGGAGCTCGCTTTCGGTTTCTGCTTATGCTCTGAGGGGAATTCTTTAGTCAAAAATTAACTCGCAAAAACCGCATATACAAGCCGTTTTTTGAGGTTGCAACCAATAGTTGCGTAAGCGGTTGCGAAAATGAAAGCCAAAATGTATAGATAAATTTATTTGTTTGTGATATGATTAAGCCATCACAGAAAGGATTTTGTGAATGGCATATTTATGGAGGTAGAACAAATGAATATGGAAACAGCAAACAACCTGTTCGAGTACAGAAAAAAGCACCGCCTGTCACAGGAGGAGCTTGCAGAAAAAATCGGAGTTAGCAGACAGGCTGTGTCAAAGTGGGAGCGAGGAGAAGCCTCCCCCGATACAGACAACCTTATAATGCTTGCTCAGATTTACGGTGTAACGCTTGACGAGCTTATAAAAGGCAACAAGTCACAGTCATCAGCCGAAGAAAACAAAAACACCGATACAGAAGAAAAAGCACAACAGCAGGAAGCCGAAGCGGTTAGTGATTCTTCTGAAAAAAGAGAAGATTACGTCAGCTTTAAAAACGGCATACATATCCACAGCAAGGACGGCGACAGAGTTGACATAGGCTTAGGCGGAATCCACGTTCACGACAAGCACGGCGCAAAGGTTGACGTTGATTCAAATGGTGTGTCGGTAGTTGACGAGTGTGGCAACGAAAAGGTTTATACAGATGAAAACGGCAGAGTTCATAAGTGCTGTGACTGCGACTGCGATTCACATAAGAAAAACTTCTGGTATGTTTTTCCGTTCCCGATAGTAGTTGTAATTGCATTTCTTATATGGGGCTTTTGCGGCGGCTGGAGCATTAGCTGGATATTGTTTTTGACAATACCTATTTATTATTCGGCGGTTGACGCAATAGTTAAGAAAAAGCCGATGCACTTTGCATACCCTGTTCTTGTTGCGATGCTGTATGTGGCGCTCGGCTTAATCTTCGGACTTTGGCATCCTATGTGGATACTGTTTCTGACAATTCCGATTTACTACTGCATATGTGATTATTTCAAAAAGTAAAAAGAAAGGCTGTATCGGGTTATTTCCTGATACAGTCTTTTTCGGCTTTATTCTGATATTTTGGCAAAAGCGTTGTCTGTTTCTTCCTTTAGTCTTGCCGATAAGAACGCAAGCACCATAATCAGCAGTGCGTTCTGAAGTCTTTGCTTTGAATCCTCAAAAGGCCCTGTGTAATCGCAAAGAACAGCTGATACTATATTTTTAATTTCATCTGCATCAACAGTCTTTGCCTTGTCACATTCATAAATGATTTTGCAGAATTTGTTGTAAAGCTCGCTGTCCGTTATAATATCATCGCTTTCGTCCTCAACAATACCGTTGATATATTCCATAATTTTTGGTATTCTTTCAAGCATAATTGCACCTCTTATGCTGTTGATAAGTATAATTCTGATAAGGTGCATTTTTTGATACCTTTTTTCTACAGGACGTGCCACCCAGCCACGCTTTACCCAGTTTTGTATTGTAGATGATTCAAGTCCTGTAATATCTCTGACCTGAGAAAGCGAAAGTCCCTTAGTCAGCGCAAAAACAGGCTCAATATACGAAAAAGCGTTGTCCTGCATACCATCTTTAAATTCTAAAACCGTTCCCGGTAAAAGCTTAATCATACTACCCCTCCGCTATATAATCTGATAATATGATTATATAACAGGTTCGTGTGACTGTCAAGCATAAATATTATTTGAAAATTTTAGCATAATTGTCTATTTTTATCTCTGATATAAAAAACAAAACTGCTTATAATATTATTACTTCAATTAAAGAGGTGTTAATTATGCAGGATCTGTCTCTTATACACATCTGACGCTGCCGACGAAGGCTTAGGT
>CAMFTQ010000042.1 GCA_945988865.1 uncultured Anaeromassilibacillus sp. | reverse complement strand
ATACAGGCGAAGTTATTTTTTCTTAATGTGTAACTAATCATTGACAAACCTACATAATAATGAACTTAGGATAAAAAGCCGATAAGATTTTCAGAAAATCTGCGTATATATGCTCAATGTATAGTAATATGAGGTTTTTGCTCAATTATTATCTTAAAAACAGCAACAGGTCGGCAGCAAAATTTCTGCCAACCTGCTATAGGCTATGTCAATTATTCGTACAAAGGATATTTAGCGCAAAGCTCCTCAACGCCTGCTCTTACCTTGTCTGCGTTGCCCTCGAAGTCGTTAATTACCATAGAGATGAACTCTGCAATTTTATCGCAGTCCTCCTCTTTTAAGCCTCTTGTAGTAACTGCAGCAGTACCGATTCTGATACCGCTTGTTACAAACGGACTTCTTGGCTCGTTCGGAACTGTGTTCTTGTTTACTGTGATGTAAACATCGTCAAGTCTTGCTTCAAGCTCCTTGCCTGTAAGCTCTGTATCACGTAAATCCATAAGCATAACGTGGTTGTCTGTTCCTCCGCTTACGAGCTTATGACCTCTTTTTACAAGTCCGTCTGCAAGCGCCTTGCAGTTTGCTACTACCTGCTTGCCGTACTCCTTGAATTCAGGCTTTAAGGCTTCGCCTAAGCAAACAGCCTTAGCTGCGATAATGTGCATCAAAGGACCGCCCTGTGTGCCGGGGAAAATAGCCTTGTCTATTGCTTTTGCGTGTTCCTCACCGCAGAGGATAAGACCGCCACGAGGTCCTCTTAATGTTTTATGAGTTGTTGTTGTTACAAAATGAGCGTACGGAACAGGACTTGGGTGAACGCCTGCTGCTACTAAGCCTGCGATATGAGCCATATCCACCATAAGATATGCGCCGACCTCATCGGCAATTTCTCTGAAACGCTTGAAGTCGATAATTCTCGGATATGCGCTTGCACCGCAAACAATCATTTTCGGCTTACATTCCTTTGCTATTTCAAGCACCTTATCGTAGTCTATTCTGTGTGTTTCGGGATCTACTCCGTAAGGAACGAAGTTAAAGTAGCTGCCCGACATATTTACAGGTGAGCCGTGCGTTAAGTGACCGCCCTCATTAAGGTTCATACCCATAACTGTGTCGCCCGGCTTTAGCATCGCAAAATAAACAGCCATATTTGCCTGTGCGCCTGAGTGTGGCTGAACGTTTGCGTGTTCTGCGCCGAAAAGCTTGCAGGCTCTTTCGATAGCGATTTTTTCTACAATATCTACGCACTGACAGCCACCGTAGTATCTTTTGCCCGGATAGCCCTCTGCGTATTTGTTTGTGAGCAAGCTGCCCATAGCCGCCATAACAGCAGGTGAAACAATGTTTTCGCTTGCGATAAGCTCTAAGTTTCTTCTCTGTCTTTTTTGCTCAAGAAGCATAGCCTCTCCGACTTCTTTGTCATACTTCTCTACAAAATCAATGCTGTGTACTAAATCCATAACCATTCTCCTTACATATTTAATAATCCGTTGATATTATACATCAAAAACAGACTTTATTCATCATTTGTTTGCGCCTTTAAAATTCTGTAACATAAATCGTCAAGCTCTGACAAGGTGCTTAGCTTTCCTGCTTCATTTCTGAATTTTGCCGCACCCTTAAAGCCTTTCAGATACCACGCAACGTGCTTTCTTGCCTCTCTCATACCGTATTTTTCTGTTTTGAACTCACAGATTTTTTCGATATGTTTTTTCATTACATCTATTTTTTCTTCTGCTGTGGGCGGTTTTATGACTGTGCCGTCTGACAGAAACGCTTCTATCTCTCTGAAAATCCAAGGGTTTCCGAGCGCTCCTCTGCCAATCATCAGCAAATCGCAGCCTGTCCTTTCAAGAACCTCCTTTGCGATTTTTGCCGATGTTATATCGCCGTTTGCAATAACGGGAATACCTACCGCCTTTTTAACCTCTGCGATTATCTCATAATCAACAGGCGGTGCGTAATACTGCGTACGTGTTCTGCCGTGAACCGTTATAGCCGCAGCACCGTTTGATTCGCAGATTTTTGCAACCTCTACGGCGTTTACACTGTTTTCGTCCCAGCCTTTTCTGATTTTCACCGTTACGGGAATATCTACTGCACTGCTTACAGCCTTTACTATCTCACCGCAAAGCTGCGGATTTTTCATCAGCGCACTGCCGCTGCCGTTACCGCTGATTTTCGGTGCAGGGCAACCCATATTTATATCTATAACAGACGGCTTGTACCTTTTTGCAAATTCTGCCGCTGACGCCATTGTTGACGGCTCATCACCGAAAATCTGCACAGCACAGGGCTTTCCTGTTTCTGTGCTTTCCATAAGCTCGGCACTTTTTTGACTGTTAAAGGATATTCCCTTTGAGCTTACCATTTCTGTAACGGTGTAGCCTGCGCCGAAGTCTGTGCATAAATCACGAAAAGCTCTGTCGGCAGCTCCCGCCATAGGAGCCAATGCTGTAAAGCCGTTTATTGTAACATTCTTTATCTTCATCACTTTGCTTTATTTTCCTGCTTGTCCACTAAGCGCTCACCGCTTTCGGGGTTGCGCATATTCGGGTAAATCTGTGTTAAAAACTCATCGTCTAAGTTATTGTCAAGAAATCTGTCAAACGAGGTTTTCGGTGCAATATCCTTTTGACGTTCGCCCATTCTGACAACTGCCGCAGAGCTTATGAACATATCAAACGCCATAAACAGCACCAGCACCCACGTTACAAGTCTGCCGATTTTATTCGGTATTCTCTCAATAAGTGCCGACATAAGCGGATAAATAAATTTAAGCCATACTATAGCAAGTATGCCCCAGAATAACGAGTACAAAAGACACGTTCTGCCGCCGATATTAAAGGGGATGTCGCTGTAATCCCACGACACCGTACCCATAAACATCTCTTGAAAATACGAGCAAAGCCACTCAAACGCACCGCCGATTACCGAACCTCCAATAAAGATAACTAAATCTCGCTGACGCCTGAGTATGTATAGGACGATTGTAATTACTACTGCGCCAAAGCCGTAAACAGGGTTAAACGGTCCGTACACCACACCCTGACGGCACTCGATACGTCCCTCGGTGGCAAGGCAAAAAAGTATCTCGACAATAACTCCTGCAAATGAGCCGATAAAAAACACCCAGAATAATTTGTAGAAATTAAGTCCTGTCGCAAACGAATTCTTATTAGTCTGTTCAAAAATCTTTTTGGCAGACATTGTCCGTTTCAAAACCGAAGCTTTGACCTTTAACAGCCTTTCCTTTAGCCTTGAAATACGTGTATCCTTTTTATTTTCGGGTTCGGGTGTCTGTTCCTGAGTTTTTTCCTTATCAGAATCAAATGCAGAAATCTTTTCGGTGAGCTTTGAAATTATATTTTTAAGCTCCTCTATTTCATGCTCAAGAAGTCTGACCTTTTCGTCCTGATTTATATTCTGCTCGTTCTCCTGCTTTTTTTCTTCGGTTACATTTGTTTTTTCCTCTTTGATAACCTCTTCATTTTTGTTTTTTTGCTTATTACTCAATTTTGTTCACCTCTTTCAATACTCCACAGGCGGTTTTCTGCGAGTTATCTTATCCCCTCTGCCGTAGCGCTGTTTACCGCCGTTTTTCCTTTCACTGCTCTTTGTGCTGAACAGCACCGCCAGAATAACAACAACGCCTATGCCTGTGCAAATCCACGACACTATACCTGCCGTTGCGTTCACTGTGGGGTTTTCTATATGCGAGCCTACGGCAGTCGGTAGCTGTAGGCTGTCCTTGTCAACTGTCGGGAGCATATCATCGTATGTATCCTCCTGTGTTTCCGATTGAATATATTCCGTTTTCTCCTGCGTCTGTGTTTCTTGTGTTGTTGTCTGCTCCTCGCCTGATGTTTCTGCTTCTGTAGTTTCAGGCTCTGTTTGTTCCTGCGTCGTTGTCTGTGCTTCTTCGTCTGTTACAGGCTCAGTTTCCTGCTCGCTATCGGTTTGCGGCTCTGTTTTCTCCTCTGTCGGCGGGTCTGTTATGTCTGTATAAGTGCTGTCCGGCTGTGTATCGTCTAAATCAGGCTCGGCATATGCAGTTATAAAAGAAAACAAAGCGATAAAAACCGTCACAATAACTGCAACACCTGTTTTAAAAATCCTTGTATCAAACATTCTGATTCCTCATAACATTTTATAATTCGACTTTGCCTTCAATTCTAACATATTATTGCTCACTTTGCAACACCTTTGCCAAAGCCTTGCCTAACAATTCGCCCGAATATTTTGCCTCGTCAAGCGAGTTTGCGTCTGTGCCGACTTCTATAAGCAGAGAGCCTGTGTTTACATTCATATTATACACAAAGTTGCCGAAGCTAAGCGGTCTTGTCATACCGGGGAACATTGTTTCTGCCGTTTTCTGCAAGCGCAGAGCAAAGCGCAGATTGTAGTTCCAATCGGGAAAATCAAGTGAGCCGTCACTGTCGTAGCCTGCCATTATCATAATCTGAGCTGCTTTTTTGCCGTTGTACTCAAAGGTCGGCTTTATCTTGCCGTTTTCTTCTGTACCGATTGAATCTCGGTGAATATCAAGCACTACCTTTATGTTCGGGTACTTTTTGATGTATTTTTCTATTGTATCATAGCTTCTGTAATATGCTCCGCTGTAGCTTGGACTGTCGTGTATTTCTGTAGCGTGTACTGCGCCTATACCTGAATTTTTCAGCTGTTTTACAATCTGCTCGCCTACACTGCAAACGTTTTTTTCCTTGTTTTCTGTTCGGGGGTAAAAATCCTCGTCATAATAGCCGTTATCATCTGTCATATACGATTCACACGTGTGCGTGTGCATAACAAGCACCTGAACCTGTCTTGATGAGTCAATCTCAAAGCCGAGCGGCTCGTCAAGGAGCTTGCCTATGTCAAGTGCGTAGCCTGTTTTGTTTTTGACATAGAAGTTTTCAAACTGTGTACCGCCTGCGCCGTACTGCGTTTCGATTATGTTGTGCTTTTTTAGGGTGCTTTTATCTGCTTGTTCTGTTTTAGTTTCTGCGTTTGTCGTCTGCTCGGGCGGTGCTGTCGCATTTGTTTGTGACGGATTTTTTGTACTGCCTGACGTATTGTCAGATTTTTCCTCTGCGTAAAAGCCTGCGTCTGACATTGTAAGCGACGCTGCGGCTAAAATCGCTTTTTGCTCTGCACCCTCTATCTGTGGCAAACGCACAAATGTGCTTATAACTGCTAGGCAGACAAGACACAAGGAGCTGATGTAAACCAAAATATTTTTTCTGCTTCTGCTTAATTTCAAAAAATCACCGCCCAAATTTTCACCTTATAAATCGTATGCAGGACGGCTGATTTTAATGCTTATAATAATGATAAAAGCTGTGAAATATCAAAATCCTTGTGAAGCGCACAGTTAAGCGACATCGAGATAAGCTTTGACGCTCTGTCGATTAACAAATCAATTTCCTTAGGCGTTACAACCATCGCCCTGCCCTTAGGCGTTACTCTTGACAAAAGCTCACTGCTCTGCTTTTCACTTTCTACCGTCAGCAAATCAAGCGCTAAGGTTGAAGCGTCAACCACTGTCGGAACACCTATTGCTACTACGGGGACGCCCATAGTATCTGCGTTTATTTTTGTTCTGTGATTGCCCACTCCTGCACCGGGAGAAATACCTGTGTCTGAAATCTGAAGCGTACAGCCTAATCTTTCAAGATGTCTTGACGCAAGCGCATCAATGGCAACTATGGCTGTGGGGCGGATTTTTCTGACAACGCTCTCTATATATTCGCCTGTTTCTATGCCTGTCTGACCTGTCACGCCTGTTGTTAAAACTGCAACAGGTCGCAATTTGTCAAGTCCTGTACTTCTTGCTATCTCTCCCGAAATATGACGTGTCGCAAGTATCTGTGAGGCTGTTTTAGGGCCTAACGCATCAGGTGTAATTTTCACGTTGCCAAGACCCACTACAAGCACAAGTCCGTTTACAGGCAGAAGTCTGCGTATTTCTTTGCCCACCGCAACAAGCCTTTTGTCCGTTTCACGAAAATCATCTGTAAGCGGCGGCAGCTCTATTGTGATATACGTACCTCTCTCCTTGTGCAGAAGCTGTCCTGCTCTGACTGTTTTAACAACGAGCTTTTCGATTTCTATGCCGTCCTTTTTCTCTGATGAATAGTCAACTCCCGCTAAATCCTCACCGACAATCTCACGAGCCTCCACGGCTAAGTCAGTACGCAGCTGCATAACAAAACTCCTTTACATATAAAAGCATACGTTTATTATGCAGATTTAAAGCGTATATATACCGCAAATATTAACATT
>CAMFTQ010000041.1 GCA_945988865.1 uncultured Anaeromassilibacillus sp. | reverse complement strand
AGCTCTGGCAGAAACGCATAACCTCGCCGTCACTCTTGCCCTTAGGGTCAAAGTCGCTGCCGCCTTTACCGCCGCCCATAGGAAGTGTTGTAAGTGAGTTTTTAAATACCTGCTCAAAGCCTAAGAACTTGATAATTCCAAGATATACTGATGGGTGCAGTCTAAGACCGCCCTTGTAAGGACCGATAGCTGAGTTGTACTGAACTCTGAAGCCTCTGTTTACCTGTGTTTTGCCGTTATCATCTACCCAAGGAACACGGAAGATAATCTGTCTTTCAGGCTCAACAAGTCTGTCAAGTACGCCTGCTTCTACTAAATCAGGTCTTCTTTCTACTACAGGCTCAAGTGTTTCTAAAACCTCTGTTACAGCCTGAATAAACTCAGGTTCGCCTGCGTTACGTTTTTTAACTGTTTCAAGCAATTCAATTAAATAAGTGTTTTTTAACGCCATTGTCAAAAACCTCCGTCAATAATTTAGGTGTCAATACATTACTGCAAGCCATCCAATGTTATTCTATCATTTTTTGTTTGATTTTGCAATAGTTTTTGAAAATTTTTCAAAAAATTGCAGTTTATTTTTTAAAAATTGCAAAATGAACGTTTTTCTGTTACAAGCCGTTGTATTTGCACGATATTCACAAGCTTAAAGATACTGTTTCTTACAAACTGCAAAACGAGCCACAGATTTCTCTGCAGCTCGTCTGAATTTAAGGAGTAGAAACTTTGTTATCAACTCTAATATTTTAGATTAATTTTAACTTACTTTTTGAGCAGCTCTTTAATTCTTCTGACTGCTTCAATGGTATTCTCTCTGTCGCCGAAGCTTGTAAGTCTGAAGTAGCCTGCACCGTTATTGCCGAAGCCCTCCCCCGGAGTGCCGACAACGTTTGCCTTAGTCAACAGCAAATCGAAAAATTCCCACGAACCCATATTGTCGGGGCATTTAAGCCACAAATACGGTGAGTTTTTACCGCCTGTGTAGTAAATGCCAAGCTCGTCTAAAGCCTGTGCGATAATTCTTGCGTTTTCCTGATAATATGCGATGTTTTCTTTAAACTGTTTTTGTCCCTGAGGTGAAAGTACAGCCGCTGCAGCACACTGAACAGGCCACGAAACGCCGTTGAACTTTGTAGCTTCTCGTCTGTACCACAGCTTGTAGATATTCTCGCCGTCACGCTCAAGCTCCTTTGGAATTACAGTGTAACCGCAGCGAGTACCTGTAAAGCCGGCAGTTTTCGACAGTGAGCAAAGCTCTATAGCGCACTGTCTTGCACCCTCAACAGCAAAAATACTGCGAGGTGAATCATCTGTAATAAACGCTTCATATGCAGCGTCAAAGATAATTACTGCGTCATTTTTATTTGCATAGTCAACCCACTTTTTGAGCTGATCGTATGAATAAGCCGCACCTGTCGGATTGTTCGGTGAGCAAAGGTAAATTATGTCTGCCTTTACGCTGTCATCGGGCATAGCCAAAAAGTCGTTATCTGCATTAGACGCAGCATAAATTATCTCTCTGCCGGCCATAATGTTTGAGTCAACGTAAACGGGATAAACGGGATCTGTCACTAAAACAACGTTATCCTTGCTAAAAATGTCGCCGATATTACCGCTGTCTGACTTTGCTCCGTCTGTAATCATAATTTCATCAATACCGACCTCAACGCCAAAGCTCTTGTAATAATCAGAAACAGCCTGACGGACAAACTCGTAACCCTCATAATCGGGGTAACCCTTAAAGGTTTCTTTTTTGCCTAAATCGTCTGCGCCCTTTTTCAGAGCGTCAACAGCAATTTGCGGTAACGGAAGCGTTACGTCACCTATGCCGAGTCTGATTACATTTTTGTCGGGATTTTCTTTACAATAAGTGTTTACTCTTTTTGCGATTTCTGCAAAAAGATAGTTAGGTACAAGATTGTTGAAATTTTTATTTGTTTTCATAATTTATCGCACACCATTCTATAGGGATTTATTTTTCACAGGACGCCTTTATAAACTCTCTGAACAACGGATGAGCGTTGTTCGGTCTGCTCTTGAATTCAGGGTGATACTGAACGCCTACGTAAAATCTGTTCTGCGGAATTTCTACCGCCTCAACGAGCATGCCGTTTGGCGATGTACCTGTTATGCTCATTCCGCCCTTTTCAAAGCTTTCTCTGAATTCGTTATTAAATTCATAACGATGGCGGTGTCTTTCTGAAATTTCCGGCTTCTTGTAGGATTTTTCAAGCATTGAGCCTTTTTTGATTACACAGGGGTATGCGCCCAGACGCATTGTACCGCCCATATCCTCAACTCCCATCTGGTCAAGCATCAGATCAATTACCTTATGCTTGCTGTCGGGAGCAAACTCGCCCGAGTTAGCATCATCATAGCCTAAAACATTTCTTGCGTACTCTATAACTGCTGTCTGCATACCAAGGCAGATGCCCAGATACGGAATGTCGTTTTCTCTTGCGTATTTTGCGGCTGTAATTTTGCCCTCAACACCTCTGTTGCCAAAGCCTCCGGGAACAAGTATTCCGTCAACATCGCCCAAAAGATCGTTTACAGTATATTCCGTAATAAGCTCTGTATCTACCCACTTGATATGTACGTGAGCCGCATTTTCGTAGCCTGCGTGGCGTAAAGCCTCGGCTACCGATAAATATGCGTCATGAAGCTGAACATACTTACCGCAAAGTGCGATAGTAACGTCCTTATTTCTTGAGTTTATTCTATCGAGCATCTGCTCCCACTCGCTCATATCAGGCTTTTTAGCGTCAATATTGAGCTCTCTGCATACAACGTCGCTGAAGTTGTTTTTTTCAAGCATCATCGGCGCTTCATACAGAACGGGAATTGTGATGTTTTCAAGCACACAATCAGGCTTTACGTTACAGAACAGAGCAATCTTTTTGAATATGCTTTCGTCAAGAGGCTCGTCACAGCGAAGCACTATAATATCAGGGTTAATGCCGATTGAGCGAAGCTCCTTTACAGAGTGCTGTGTCGGCTTTGACTTATGCTCATATGAACCCTTGAGATACGGAACAAGCGTAACGTGAATAAACAGACTGTTTTCAATACCTACCTCAAGAGATACCTGTCTTATTGCCTCTAAAAACGGCTGGCTTTCAATATCGCCTACAGTACCGCCGATTTCTGTTATTACTATATCTGCATTTGTATTTTTGCCTACATTATAAATGAACGACTTGATTTCGTTTGTGATGTGAGGGATAACCTGTACCGTTTCGCCCAGATAGTCGCCCCTGCGCTCCTTTTCAAGTACGTTTGAATACACCTTACCTGTTGTGAGGTTAGAGTATTTGTTAAGATTTTCGTCAATAAATCTTTCGTAGTGGCCGAGGTCGAGGTCGGTTTCTGCGCCGTCCTCCGTTACAAAAACCTCGCCGTGCTGATAAGGACTCATAGTACCCGGATCAACATTTATATATGGGTCGAGCTTTTGAGCTGCCACCTTCAAGCCTCTTGCCTTGAGCAGTCTGCCGAGTGACGCTGCCGTAATACCCTTGCCAAGGCCGGAAACTACACCGCCTGTTACAAAAATATATTTTGTCATTTTCTTATCCCTTTCTGTCAGATTTCAACTTCGCCCTCAAATACCTTTTCTGCGTCGCCTGTCATATAAACAGTATCATCTGTATAGTTGATTACAAGGTTTCCGCCCTTGAGCTTTATCAAAATATCCTCGCCCTTTTTGCAGAAGCCGTTTTCACAGGCTGCAACTGCAACGGCGCAAGCACCTGTACCGCAAGCCCATGTTTCACCGCTGCCACGCTCCCATACACGCATTTTAATTGTGTGGTCGTCAAGCACCTTTACAAACTCTGTGTTCACTCTTTCGGGGAAGAGGCTGTCGTTTTCAAATTTCGGGCCGATTTCTTCAATATCAAGACCGTCAACATCATTAACAAATACTACGCAGTGTGGATTGCCCATTGATACGCAGGTGATGTTGTATTCCTTACCGTCTATTGTGTACGGCTCGTTTACGATTTTATCCTTGTTCATAGCAACAGGGATTAAAGCCGGATCAAGCTCTGCCTTACCCATATCTACACGCAAACGCTTTACCTCGCCGTCAAGCGTGTAAGCCTTCAGGTTTTTGATACCGCTTAGCGTTTCGATTGTTATTTCGTCCTTTTCGTTTACGTCAACCATACCGTGGTCATAGAGGAACTTGCCTACACAGCGAATGCCGTTTCCGCACATTTTGCCCTCTGAACCGTCAAGGTTGAACATTCTCATTTTTGCGTCTGCAACATCTGACGGACATACAAGTATAATACCGTCACCGCCTATGCCGAAGTGTCTGTCAGAAAGACGAACGGCAAGTGCTTCGGGGTTATTTATTTTCTGGTCAAAGGTTGAGCAATAGATATAATCGTTGCCTATGCCCTGCATCTTTGTAAATTTAAGCTTCATTTTGCTATCCCTCATATTGTTAATATCAACAAGCTCTGTGCTCATCTGTGAATAACGGCTCTTTAAGCACTGCGCAAGTGCAATAGCTGTGTCAATAGAGGTAAGACAAGGGATATTTCTTTCAACTGTTTTTCTGCGGATTTTAACCGAATCTCTTTCGGGCATACGTCCCTTTGCAGACGTTGAAATAACGTACTGGATTTTTCCGCTTTCAATAAGTGTGAGCGTGTTGTCCTCTGATTGATGGATTTTCTTTACCGCTACTGCGTCAATGCCGTAGTCTTTAAGTACCTCGGCAGTACCCTCTGTAGCGTAAATCTTAAACCCTAAGTCGGCATACATCTTGGCAACGTCGCCGATTTCGCATTTATCCGAATTTCTAACTGTGATAAACACACCGCCCGACTTCTTCATTTTGTAGCCGGCAGCGATAAGTCCCTTATAGAGAGCCTCCTCCAAAGTACCTGCAACACCTAAAACCTCGCCTGTAGATTTCATCTCAGGGCCTAAGTGGTTATCAACATTTATAAGCTTTTCAAAGCTGAATACAGGCACCTTAACTGCTACGTAACAGCTCTTTCTGTAAAGACCTGTGCCATAACCCATATCCTTGAGCTTTTCGCCGAGCATCGCTCTTGTAGCAAGGTCAACCATCGGAACACCTGTTACCTTGCTGATATACGGAATAGTACGTGAGGAACGAGGATTTACCTCGATAACGTACAAATCACCATGATAAATAAGGTACTGAATATTTACAAGTCCCTTTGTGTTAAGAGAAATTGCAAGGTTTCTGGAGCTTTCTACAATTTTCTTTGTCATTTCATCAGAAATGTTCCAAGCCGGATATACTGCAATAGAGTCGCCCGAGTGAACGCCGGCACGTTCGATATGCTCCATAATACCGGGGATAAGAATGTCCTCGCCGTCGCAGATAGCGTCAACCTCAAGCTCTGTACCCATCAGGTATTTGTCGATAAGAATCGGGTTTTCGATGTTCTGCGCAAGGATAATCGCCATATACTCCTTAACATCTGCCTCGTTAAAGGCGATAATCATATTCTGACCGCCCAGAACGTAAGACGGACGAAGAAGTACGGGATAGCCGATTTTGTCTGCAACCGCAAGAGCTTCTTCTGTTGTCATAACTGTTACGCCCTTAGGACGCTTGATGTTGTATTTTTCAAGAAGCTCGTCAAAGCGTTCTCTGTCCTCAGCCATATCAATAGCGTCTGCCGATGTACCGAGGATATTCACACCGCTGTCGCTCAAGAATTTTGTCAGCTTGATTGCTGTCTGACCGCCGAAGGCTACTACTACGCCGTATGGCTTTTCTGTTTTGATAATGCCCATTACGTCCTCGTTAGTCAGCGGCTCGAAGTAAAGTCTGTCGGCTGTGTCGAAGTCTGTTGATACAGTTTCGGGGTTGTTGTTTACGATTACAACGTCATAGCCTGCTTCCTTTAAAGCCCATACGCAGTGAACGGAAGCATAGTCAAATTCAATACCCTGTCCGATTCTGATAGGACCTGAGCCGAATACTATAATCGTCTTTTTGCCGTCACGATGCTCGTTTATAAACTCCTCAGCTTCATTTTCGCTGTCATAGGTTGAGTAGAAATACGGTGTTTCAGCTGCAAACTCTGCGGCGCACGTATCAACCATTTTATAAACAGGGGTTAGTGAATACTTCGGCTTTTCGCCTGTGAATTCCTCGATAGTTTTATCTATAAATCCGAGCTTTTTAGCCTTTATATAAGTTTCCTCGTCAATATTACCCTGCTTTAATACGTTGCTCATATCCACAAGGTTAATAAGCTTATTCAAGAACCACTCGTCAATCATTGTGATTTCGTGGATTTTGTCAACTGAAATTC
>CAMFTQ010000040.1 GCA_945988865.1 uncultured Anaeromassilibacillus sp. | reverse complement strand
GTTGATATAAGAGATATGGAAAGAAGCAGACTCAGAGAAATTTTCGGTATGGTGCTTCAGGACACATGGCTTTACAACGGAACAATTATGGAAAATATCCGTTACGGCAAGCTTGACGCAACCGATGAGGAGGTTATAGAAGCTGCTAAAAAGGCGAGGGCAGACGCATTTATTCAGACCTTGCCGGGAGGCTACAGCTTTGTTCTTCAGGAGGGTGCAGGTAATATTGCACAGGGTCAGCGTCAGCTTCTGACAATAGCAAGAGCGATGCTGAATAATCCGCCGATTCTTATTCTTGATGAGGCTACCTCCTCTGTCGATACAAGAACAGAGGTTATGATACAGGAGGCTATGACAGAAATGATGAAGGGCAAAACTTCATTTGTAATTGCTCACAGGCTTTCTACAATCAAGGATGCCGAAAATATCCTGTATATGCAGGACGGCGATATTTTAGAGGTAGGTAATCACGAGGAGCTTATGGCTAAAAACGGCTTGTATGCAAAGCTGTATAACAGCCAGTTCTCTGATAACAATAATTAAACAGGTTTATGAAAAAAGGAGTGATACCTTTGAAAAAACTAACAAAAAAAGCGTTGTCAATGGTGTTGGTGCTTACGATGATTTCGTCGGTAATCACAGTTGCGACAACAAACGCCAGTGCCGATGTCGAGGCAAGCCTACCGACATTGACAGAAGAAAAAAGCGGTACATATACACTTGATGATATTTATACCGAATATCTTTATCCGCATACAGATAAATCAAGTGAATGGCCACAGGATTCAGAAGTAAAAAATGAGGTTGCAAACGCAAATTCAGATGAGCTGTATGCTGACTTCAAATTCAGTCAGGTTTCTGCATCTGACGAAACTACATCAGGTACGACAAAGACTATGCAGGAGAAGGCAAATGATATTTTAAAGGATACAAGCTCTGACAATCCGCTTTCAGGCTACAGCTTTGCAAGACCTATGGAGCTCCTCATAGGTCAGATTAACAGAACTGATCAGCATAAAGGTGAAATAGTCGCTATTGACAATGTAGAAAGCAGTATCCAAGAATTATCAAACAACATTGATGATCTTGCAAAAGCAGGAGAAGCAATTACTCTTACCGAAGAAAAGGCGGGTCAGACCCACAACGCAATCGGTATAGACTATAACGGCGACAATGTTGATGAGCTTGCATACTTCTCACTGTATGCAGACGGTACGGGTCATGCCTCTGTAAGAACATACAAAAGGGTAGGCTCCGGCTCTTCCTTATCGTGGGAACAGGTCAGCGACCAGAATATTCAGATTTCCAAAAAAGATGATATTCTCGACATAGAAACCCAGCAGTCAAGGGGCTACACATCTATGACAGCGGGTGACTTTGACGCTGACGGCAAAGAGGAGCTTGCGTGTTATTTTCCGTGTGCAAATAACGGCAACGGCGAGCCGTTTGTCGGAATTATCGATATTTCCGATGACGGAAACTTCAACCTTGGCAGTATGAAGAAAATCTATCTTTCGTCGATAAGGAGCGAACTGAACGACCTCAAAAAAGGCGATTCTAAATTCGACGGTTGGTATATGCCGGTTGTTGCGCTCTCGACAACCTCAATCAGAGCAAACGGCGCAACAGACGGTAAACAGTCGCACGACGACCTTGTAATCAACGTAAGTATTCCACGTGTTTATCACGATGATGACGTTAATATGAATTCCTGCATAGCTATTTATTCATATAATAACGGTGTCTATGACAAAAAATTCTCTAAGGACCTCAGATTCGGTACTGACAGAATGATAAGCACAAATGCAGTTGACGCCGATTTAAACGGTGACGGCTATAACGAGCTTGTTGTTGCCGGTCTGTATGAATACGATGTGAACAGTGACAAAGCAACAAATAAAATCAGTACATCTGAAAACCTTGTTCAGCTTATAAGCTGGGACGGAAGTAACTACAATTTTGTGTGGAGCTCACCTAAAAAGATTGAAGCCCTGGGCAAGCTCAAGGTTGACTGGGATGCACAGGAGCCTATTGCCATCACATCGGGCAGGTATAACCCTAACACTGCCAATACTCTTGATTATCTGTGCGTTCAGGGTGTAGTACTCAGCTGTAAAAACACAAAGATTTACGGAATCGAAAAGGCTGCCGCAAAAGATACACAGGCACAAAAGGCTGTTATCGACGCAGTGCCGAACAAAGAGATAGAAGCAGGACTTTTCAAGGACGCTCTATTTAACACAGAGTATAAACCCGATATATACAACTGGTGCAAGGCACAGGACAACGCTTATGTAAACGCAGCGTCTTCGGGACTGTTCTATGTAAACGGAAAAACAGAAACAATTGCGCTGATTACGGGTGATGAAATCAGCGGCGACAATGACGGTATGAGCTATGACATAGTTCTTTTGTCCTGCAACACTAACGGTGAATGGCAGCACAAGGTATATGACGACTATATCCACTATCAGGACGAGGACGACAAGGGCACATATATGTCAATGTGCTTTGTGGATTGTGACAAGGATCAGTTTTACTATAAATATAAGGGCAAGACAGTAGGCTATTCAAGTCCAACGCTGTTTTCTGTAGTTCAGGTACCGCCCTTTTACAAAGAGAACAACTCGGCTTCTGTTTCATACACAATATCACACAGTAACGCAACCGGCTGGTCAGGCAACTGGGGTGTCGGCTTAGGCGGCGGAATATCGGTAAAAGTCAGAAAGCTTGAGATTGAATCTCAGTTAGTTGCAGAGTATGTAGGCTCTTGTTCAGATACAACAACATACGAAAGCTCAACAACGCTTACTCTTTATACAGACACAGACTATGCCGTATCAATGGTAGTTCCTATTCTTGTGTGTACGTATAACGTATGGATTCCGAACGGAAATAACGGTAATGGAGAATGGTCAGAAATGTCCACAGCTCAGCAATTAGAGCCGGCATTTGCAGCCTTACCTCTTGATGAATATAACGCACTTGCAGCTTCTCTTACAGACGAGGAGCAAAGAGCCGCTGCTCCTGTTGTGGATAGTATTCCATCGTCTTCGTCAGGCGATCCCTACGGATATATCGACAATATGGACGATTTAACAACGGTAATTTCGGGAGACGTGATAAACGACAGCGAAATTCCTGATCCGGGATTAAGCGTTGATAAAGATACAGAAAGCAAATCAAACGGAATTTCTGTTACAAAGACTCACGAAGAGGAACACGGACTTAACGTTTCCTTTGATTTTTCAATCAAAAGAGGATTTTTAGGAGGTGCGTTTACAGCCGAAGGCGGTTTTTCTCACGTAACGTCAGACAGCGATGGTATATCTTTCGATGTTACATATAATGCAATTGCAAGCAAAAACACTGCACCGATTGATCCCGACAGCAGTTCATCCTATGAAAAGTATAAGGATTATAACGGAAATCCGTTACAGAGCAATATTGTGCATTATCAGCCTGCTGATTATACGTACAAGTCTCGTGCGGTTGCGTACCCGAGCGACAAGCTGACAAAGGATGTTGACCAGAGCGAATTCGAGTACGAGAGAAATGATGTGTATATTTTAAGCTTCTGTGCCTACGACTTCGGCGGCAATCCTCCTGAATTGCCCGAGTATTTCGGAGCGCAGAGTGTAGAAGTAAACGATGACGGAACATATTCGGTTACACTTGCGTGGAGAAATCAGCAAAGAAACAAAAAGCGCAAGCCTTCGGGAAATTATAGTCAGGCTTACAATATTTACGTGAAAAGCCTCAATGCCGATACGGTAGAGCTTGTAAACAAGGAAGGCCCGATATTCTCTGATACCGTAAACGACTTTATTATGACATATAAGGTTGAAAACCTGAAAAATCCGTCAAAGGATTATGTGTTCTATATTGCTGCTGCAAATGTAAACTCAACAACAGGTGTTAACAACAGCAAGGTTGTCAATGTGTATGAGAGTATTCTCAGCAAGCCTATATCGGTAAATATTGATAACCTGCTTAATACAGACGGTGTAATCATCACAAAGCAGCCGCAAAACTTCTATGCATCACATATCGGTGTTGAAGCAACCTTCTCTATTGACGCTGTTGACAGCAAGGGTGAAACAGATAAGCTGTATTACCACTGGCAGACATATAATTCAGGTACAGAGGAATGGGAGGACGTTACAAATGACAAGTCCTCAGATCCAAAAACGTATGTATTTGACACTACACAGGACAGCGTAGGCAAGCCTGTAAGATGCCGTGTTACAAAGAACAGCTCAATCGCAGAAAACTTCACTGCTACATCAAATATAGTTACAGTCACCCTCCACGAACATACTCATAAATATAACAACAACGGCTTCTGCGAAGTATGCGGACAGTATCAGCCTGCAGTGCTTAACAGCCAAGGTGTTTACGAAATTTCAAACGCAGGTCAGCTTTTCTGGTTTGCTTCTCTTGTAAACAACGACAGCACTCACGCTGATTTTGACGCTCAGAATCAAGGAGCAAACGGTGTTCTTGTTAAGGATATTGACCTTGAAAGTCGTGAATGGTCGCCGATAATGGACTTTGGCGGTACATTTGACGGAAATAATCATACGATTTCTAACTTTAATATTACAAATACTTCAACATATTCAGGACTGTTCGGCAAAATATCAGGAATAGTAAAGAGCTTTACCGTTAAGGGCGATATGAGTATTTCATCTGACGGAGATTATATCGGCGGTGTGGCAGGATACGCAGACGGTGCAACAATTTCAAATGTTACTTCATACGTCAATATTTCCAATACAGCAGGAGTATTAAAGCACGTTGGCGGTGTTGTAGGCGGTATTCAAAACAAAGAAACATCTGTAGACAGATGCCTTTATTTCGGTGCTATAGATGTAAAGGATTCTCACGACTGTATCGGCGGTATTGTAGGCTACTCAAATGCCGGTGCAAGAATCAGCAACTGTGCAAACCTCGGTACTGTAACCACATCAAAGCCGGGTGCTTACACAGGCGGTATTTTAGGATATGTAAATAACACTAACCCAACAGTTAAGGACTGCTACAACTACGGTAATGTAAGCAACGGCGGCGACACAACCTATTGCGGTGCAATTATCGGCTGGGCAAGAAATTACACTACAGCCAATATTGACAACAACTATTATCTTGACAGCTCGTCATCATTACCGTTCGGCAGCAAAGGCAAATCAGGAGCTGCTGCAACAGTAAAAACTGCTAAACAGTTTAAGTCGGGCGAGGTTGCATACCTTCTTAATCATAGTGTAACAGACGATACACAGGCTTGGTATCAGAACATTGACAACGGCAAAACTCCTGACCGTTATCCGCTTTTAACAAACAACAATGACAATACAGTTTATATACTTATGAATAACAAGGGTTATTCCAACTACAAACAGACCGACAACGATTCTCTGCTTCAGCGTGCTGAACTAAGAACATATCACCGTATTCTTAATAAGGACGGTTCTTTCAGCGACAACTCTAAGATTGTAACAGGCTTTGGTAAGGTTGATAACGTAAACAAGGTTATAACTGTATATGCTATGGAAGAAGCCGAGAGATTAGGCATACTCGCACATCAGGGAGAAAACGGTTCAGCCGGCATTATGACTCTTGAGGGTTATGATGAATACAAGTTTGATGATAAAACAAGTGCTGACCTTATTGTAGAGGGTAATGAGCCTGATATTTATGTTGACGCTAACAAGTGTATATTTATCAAGATTCCAAAGGACGGCTCTGATGTTACGGGACTTAAAGTAAATTACACTCAGAAGCCTACTTCGGAATATAAAACAACGCAGTACACTTTGAATGTTGTAACAGTTTCTCTTGACCATTTTAATACAGTAGGCGCTACATATATAACGCTCAACGAAAATGACCCTGACTACGCTGTTGTAGCAGACAGCACAACAGATGAGCCTTCTAAAGAAGAGCCGACCACAGTTCCTTCTACTACGACAGCTCAAGGTTCAACTTCATCAACATCAGATGCAGCTGTACCGACAGGCTACGAATTTAACGGTACAATACTTATTGTGCTGATTCTGTCATTAGCTGTATTTATATGTTCATCAAGAAAAAGAAAGTCTGAATAATAAACAGACAGAATAATATTTTTAAACTGCGGTACCCCTTTTTGGGGGTACCGCTGTAAAAGTATATAGAGGTTATATGTTTTTACAGCGGTATAACATAAAGGAGCGTAAAATTTGAAAAAGCTAATTAAAAATACATTACCATTTGTGCTTATTCTCATACTTGCATTTTCTTTTGCAATAAATGCGTATGCAGTTGAAGGCAACACTCAACCGATAACTCAAACCAATAAATCAATGGTGAAGAATATTACCGTTAAAGGCGGAAAGTTCACAACCGATTTTAAGGCAGGAAATTACATATACAGTGTTTACCTCAAGGAATTTCAAGAGAACCTAAGTGTA
>CAMFTQ010000039.1 GCA_945988865.1 uncultured Anaeromassilibacillus sp. | reverse complement strand
ATAACAGGCGAGCAGAAAAGGGCAAAAATCCACGTCAGCGTGTTTATTGTTACAAGACGCACAGCTTCATCAGCCGACAGTGCGTGACCGTTATCAAAATATTCATCTCCTACCGCTGCACAGATTAAGAAATATCTGAAAAGGTAAATAAGAATTACAAACATCATCAAAACGGTAAAAACACCGATGCCCTTTGTAAAATTACCGTTTCTAAGAATAACTCTTGCCTGATTTTTTATGTTCTTTTCTGCGTTCAAAACGACACCGCCTGTAAAATTATAATTTTTCTGTAAACAGCTTATACATAGCCTCTAAGCAGATCTGAGCGTGTTTAAAGAATTTTTCCTCATCAAGGCTCTCGTCTGCGTTGTGCATATTGCATTTATCGTCAGGGAAAACAGGGCCGAAGGCTACGCCCTTGCCGCCGAGCTTTCTTGCGTATGTTCCGCCGCCTGTGGAATATATCTGCGGTTTTTCACCTGTTACATTTTCATAGGCTTGCGATAAAATACCGATAAGCCTTGAATCCTCGTCAATCACAAGCGGAGTGCTGTGATTGATTGTCTTTACGTGAAGCCCCTCCTGCATAGCGGCAAAGATGATACGGCTTAGTATTCTTTTGCCGTCCATTGTTACAGGGTAACGCACGTCAAGCGTTGCGGTAGCGTAGGAGTCCGTAATGTGAACAGTGCCGACATTTACCGTTAATTGCCCCGATGACGAGTCACGCATTTTTATTCCGAGTGAATTTCCGTTTATCTCGTTATTTATGCGGCAGTTTAAAAATGTGCATATACTGCCGAGCGAATCGTATGTGAAGTTGTGCGACAGCAGATTTACAAGCGCAGTTGCCGCATTAAAGCCGTTTTGCACCTCGCAGGCGTGAGCAGCCTTACCTCTGCTAAGTACCATAAGTCCGTCTATCGTGTAGTGAAATTCAAAGTCGCCGTCACTTGCGTCTGCCAATCTGAGAAGCCTTTGGTCCTCAGTTTCTGTGCAGTCAAGCATAGCATACGCAGTGTCGGGTACTGCGTTTACAGCCTTGCCCGAATGAAACTCCGTCAGCACCGTGCCGTTGTGAGTATCCGCATATATTTCAAGCTGTAAAATTCCCTTTTCACAGCGACAAATTCCGTAGTTGCTGTCGGGAGTAAACGACATATCGGGCATAGCTTCACTTTTAAAGTATAAATCCATATCCTCCATACCGTTTTCTTCACTTGTGCCGAAAATCGCCCTTATTCTATTTTCGCCCTTGATACCGCTGTCCTTAAGCGCCTTCAGGCAATAAAGCGTAACAATAGCCGCACCCTTGTCGTCTGCTACACCTCTGCCGTAGAGCCTGCCGTTTTTTCTTGTCAGCTCAAAGGGCTGCATTGTCCAGTTGTTGCCCTTTGGCACTACGTCAAGATGAGTAAGCACACCGCACAGCTTTTCACCGTTGCCAAGCTCTGCGTGACCTGCCTTATCCTCAACGCTTTTTGTCACAAGTCCGAACTCCTGCGCTCTTTTAAGCACAAAATCAAGTGCTTTTTTGCAATCATCAGGGTTATAGTCGGCAACAGACTCAAGCTCAACAAGTGTAGCCAAGTCTTTGAGTATATCGTCCTTATATTTTAAAATGTTTTCGCCAAAGCTCATAAAAACACCTCATAAAACCAAATTACAAAAATATATGCTTTACGCTTAGAAAATAATATAGTATAATACTATCGTATTTTATTATAGCACAAACATTTCATGATTGCACTATAATATTAAGAAAATTCATCTGATTTTCGCAGAATTATATCAATTTCTGCTTTTTATTAGATAAGTATTACACCAAAATGATAAGGAAAGTGAAAAAAGTATGAAAACAAGCCATTTTTTTGCGATGCTCTCACGAATGAAGTACATAAACCGCTGGGGACTGATGAATAATACCACAAAGGAAAATATAAGCGAGCATAGCCTTCAGACGGCGATGATAGCTCACGCACTTGTTTTAATTCACAACAGACGCTTCGGCGGCGACTTAAACGCAGAACGAGCTATGCTTTTAGCCGTATATCACGATACAAGCGAGATTATAACAGGCGATATGCCTACTCCTGTGAAATATTACAACCCGTCAATAGTTTCAGCTTACAAAGAGGTTGAACAGGTGGCTCAGCTTAAGCTTCTGTCGATGCTCCCCGATGATTTACAGGACGATTACAGAGCTGTTCTTATTTATGATGAAAAGGACAAAGAGCTGTGGCAATTTGTAAAGGCTGCTGACAAGCTGTCTGCACTTATAAAATGTATTGAAGAAATCAAAATGGGCAACAGCGAATTCACCTCTGCCAAAAAGTCGATAGAAAAAGCAATAGACGATATGAATTTGCAAGAGGCTCAGGTCTTTATGCAGGAATTTATACCGTCATTTTCATTAACGCTTGACGAGCAAAGCTCTGTTATTTGAAAAAAATGTAAAAATTTTCAATAAATCCGTCAAAAAAGAGCGAATTTTCGTAATTAGAATTATATCAAGGCGCATTATGTAGTATAATTATAAGAAGTTAATAAGATGAGATGTTGCGTCTTTACAGCTTATATATACTGAAAGGTGGAGTATTGTGGCAAATAAAAGCAGCGGAAAACCGCAAAAAACAAATTTTGTTGACATCAGCTCTTCGTCACAGGTAACACGTGTTTATAAGAAAAAGGGCAGAGTGCTTAGAATTGTGTCTGTAGTTTTGTCTGTTTTAATGCTCTTTTCGGGTGTGGGACTGATTTACTACTATTCTGTGCTTGATTCGCTTAACTTTGACGATTTTAACTCTAATAAAAATGAAACAAAGCCTGTATCAAATGAAGGAACAACAGCACCGCCGGAGCTTATACTAAACGGCAACACTATAGGCAACGGCGAGCTTTTAAGCAACCCAAAGGTGCTTAACATTATGATATTCGGACAGGACAGCGCCTCGGGCGGAACAGAAAAGTACGGCAGAAGCGACACAATGATTTTAGCCTCTATAGACAAAAAGAGCAAAAAAATCAAGCTCACGTCCTTTATGCGTGACACTGTGGTTACAATCCCCGGCTACTATGACGCAAAGCTCAACGCTTCATACAGCTTAGGCGGCGCAGAGCTTGCAATTCAGACGATAGAAGCAAACTTCGGCATAAAAATTGACCGCTACGTAATTGTTGACTTCAAGAGCTTCCGTTCAATTATAAATGTTCTGGGCGGTATTGATATTGAGCTTACACAGGACGAAATTGATTACATCAACTTTCAGTCGTATATAAACAATCAGACAGATACCAGAAATGAGATTACTTCACCACCCGGAATTGTCCACCTCAACGGCAGACAGGCGCTGTGGTATGCTCGTAACAGAGGCTATCAGGAGGACGAGCATCCTGAATTTGTAGTAGCAGGTGACGACCACGACAGAACGGCACGTCAGAGAAACCTCATCAACAACATCTTCTCAAGCTTCAAAAATGCATCGTTACCGCAGATTGTTCAGATTGTAGGCGAGGTAGGTCCGCTTGTTACAACAAACTTTAAAAAAGAAGAAATCACACTGCTGGTAAGCGGTGCGCTTAACTACCTTAAGTATGATATTGAAGAGCTTTCGGCAACTCCGCTTGATAAGCTCGGAGTATTCTGGAAGTACGAAAGATATGCGTCCCTCGGTTCTGTTCTTGAGATAACAGACTGGGATATGTGCAGGGCGAACATAGCGCAGTTTATCTACGGCGACCTGCTGTCGGGTTCAGTTGCCGACACAACGGCGGCTTAATAAATCGGAGAATATATTATGGTTATAGAAGAAACTAAAACAATAAAAAGAATAAGAATAATCCAGTGCATACTTTTTCTTTTTGAGATTATTCTGCTCACGCTTCCGTATATCGGCGGAATGGTTGACGGCAAGTACAGATACTTCACCTGTGTTGACCTTCTTTTCGGAAACACAGAAAATCAGATGCCCATAGCTATCAGGCTTGCGTCTGTAGTATTTCTGATTATACCGATAATCGGCTTTTTTGCCGCATCCTTTGACAAAACGAGGAACATCAAAAATATAATAGGAATTGCAGGCTCGGGTATCGGAGTATGCGCTATTGTCATTATGATAGGCGGTGAAGCGTTGGCACTTGGCTCAATGCTTTCACTTCTTTTGTATCTTTTAATCTTTTTCGTATCAATGCTCGGTGTGTTCAGCAGGATAATTCCGAATAACACAAACAGTAAATGATGATAACCTCCCCTGACGAAAGTCGGGCGGAGGTTTTTTGATTTAAGTGGTTCTTTTTCAAAATTTGGGGTTATGCGTAGGCTCCCCTTAGTAAGGGGAGCTGTCGGCTTTGCCGACTGAGGGGATTGTCTTGCACTTTTACTTAGGCTTTGTGCGAAAGTTCTGTCTTGCTCACTATTCACAACCCTTCCGGCACTTCGTGCCACCTCCCCTTGCACAGGGGAGGCTTTCTGTATCAGCGAAATAAATAGAAACCCCAACTTTTACAATAGAACCATTTAGGTTAATGAATGATGAATAATGAATGATGAATAATTTTGAAAGCCTCCACTTGCTAAGGGGAGCCTACAGAAAACTAAATTATTACAAATAATTACAAAACATTCGTTATAATGCACTGAAAGAATGTAAACATTTTATGAATTGTGCTTAAAAACTTTATTTTTTACTAAATATAGGGTTGATTTTTTGTTTTATTGGTGATATAATAATTACAAATTTGTTACAGAGTTTAATAAATCACTAAAAAACTGCTGTAAATTAGGGTTTTTGATTACAAAATAATTCAGGAGGTATTATAAAAATGGTGAAAAGCATCGCTAAAATCAAAAGAATTGTTTCGATTCTGATGATTGTTGCAATTCTTGCCGGTATGTGCGTAACAGGCACAATTACTGCACACGCTTCAAGCACCGGTACAGGGCTTGCTCAATGGGCGCTGAATGCCTACTACAGCAACTGGGCATACGTTTACGGCGGCACTTCTCCCGGAGCTGTTGACTGCTCGGGACTTATCTGGACGTACAACGGTGTAGGCGGCTCACGCTGTGATATGATGGGTGCGTCACCCTGCACAGGCTCGGTATCAAACGGTATTCCTAATATCCACGGTCTTGGACTTTATCAGCCGGGTCACGTTGGTGTTTATGTTGGCAGCGGTATGGCTGTTGACGCAAGAAACGAGTACTACGGCGTATGCTACGAAAGTGCGTACGGCAAAAGCTGGACAAACTGGTTCTATGTTTCCGGAGTTTCTTACCCCGACACAGGCTGGGAGGAGTTCGGCGGTCAGTACTTTTACTACGAAAACGGCGAATATGTTACTGATACAGAAAGAACTATTGACGGCGTAACCTACAGCTTCGGCTCTGACGGCGCTTCGGACAAAGCACCGGGTGATATGGGCAGTGTAGCCGATAGGCCGAGCAATAACAATTCACAGTCAAGCAATAATTCTTCGCAAGAAGAAAATAAACCGGAGCAAAAGCCTGCCGAGGAAGAAAAGCAAGAGCCACAGCAGGAGTACTACAGAAACGGCGACAGCGGCGACAAGGTAACGCAAATTCAGGAAAGACTTTCAGAGCTTGGCTACTATAACGGCGAGATAAGCGGTTACTTTGACGACAGCACAGAAGAGGCTTACATAGCATTCCAAAGGGCTGCGGGAGTATCTGTTGACGGAGTAGCAGGTACTGATATGGAGATACTTTTCTCAGAAGATGCGCCTTATGCTCCGCAGGAAGAAACAGAGCCTGAAACCGAAACCCCAACAGAGCCAGAAACAGAAGAAACAACAGCTCCAAAAGAAGAAAAGTCATCATACCAAATCGGTGACGAGGGCGATGTAGTAGGCGAAATTCAGTACAATCTCTATGAGCTTGGCTATTATGACGGCGATATAATCGGCATATTCGGCGAGGTTACAGAGCAGGCGGTAAAGGACTTCCAGTCGGCTAACGGACTTGAGGTAACAGGTATTGCAGACGAAGCAACAATCGCACTTTTAAGAAGCGGTGATGCCGTATCGGCAGACGCACAGGCTGAGGAAGAAACAGAAGCACAAACAGAAGAGGAAACAGAGCCGAGCCTTTTGGCTACAGTTCCGACAGATGCAGAAATCGTAGCAACAGTAACACCCGCTCCTCTTGAAAAGGGCGCAGAGGTTTCTAAGGATACAGTTTTAAAAACGAACAATCTTGCAAGCAAGGCACTTGACGGAGTAAAGCCGAAAACAGTACCGGCAAGCAAAACAGAGGGTTCATTCGGCATTGTAATTCTTACGCTCTTAGGCGTTGCGCTTATCGGTGTAGCTTTCTTAGGCGTTTACAGAAGAGAACGCAAGTACATTCAAAGAAAAGAAGCAAGAATTGCAAGAGAGCAGGAAAAAAGATATATCTAATCAATACATAAAGAAAAGCTGTGGTGAAAACTACAGCTTTTGTTTTTA
>CAMFTQ010000038.1 GCA_945988865.1 uncultured Anaeromassilibacillus sp. | reverse complement strand
GGCGCATTGACGCCTGTAGGCATCTTTGAGCCTGTCACGCTTGCCGGAACAACGGTGAGCAGAGCAACTCTTCACAACGAGGAGTTTATCAGAGAAAAGGGCATAAAAATCGGCGATACAGTAATTATCAGAAAAGCCGGGGAAATTATCCCGGAGGTGCTTTCTGTCAAACATCACAATGAAATTTCCGTTGATTTTGTTTTCCCCACGCTTTGTCCGTCCTGCGGTAGCGTTGTCACAAAGGAACAGGGCGAAGCGGCTATTCGCTGCACAAACACAGAATGCCCCGCACAGCTTATGCGACATCTTATCCATTTTGTCAGCCGTGACGCTATGGATATTGAAGGCTTAGGTCCGGCTGTCCTTGAACAGCTTGTAAACGAAGGACTTGTTAAGTCGCCTGTTGATTTATACAGACTAAAAGCTTCTGATATTTCAGAGCTTGAGCGAATGGGCGAAAAATCAGCCGCCAATCTCATAGCTTCAATAGAAAAATCAAAGGAAAAAGAAATCTACAGACTTCTTTTTGCACTCGGTATCCGTCATATAGGACAAAAGGCAGCAAAGCTTCTGTGTGAGCATATGCTGTCAATCGAAAATATTATGACGGCTTGCGTCGATGATTTAAGCAGTATAGAGGGCTTTGGCAAAATAATGGCGCAAAGCGTTGTTGATTATTTTTCATTAGAGCAGTCAAAGCACCTGATAGATGAGCTTAAATCGCTCGGTTTTTCTATGAAACCGCTTGAAAAAGCAGAAAAAAAGGGCGTATTTGTCGGCAAAACAATAGTGCTTACAGGCACTTTGCCAACGCTCAAACGCAGTGAAGCGACAAAGCTGATTGAAGCAAACGGCGGAAAAACAAGCTCATCTGTTTCAAAGAAAACAGATTTTGTGCTTGCAGGCGAAGATGCCGGCAGTAAGCTGACTAAAGCGCAGAGCTTAGGAATTACTATAATATCAGAGCAGGAATTTCTTTCTATGATAGAATAATGATATTTAATTTTATGACTGATGAATTTATATTCATCGGTCATATTTTTTTGCTTTCTTTCATAATATAAATCGTACAAGCTAATTGAAGGGATGACAAAAATGAAAGAAAACAAAAACCAAAGCAGATACATAACAGCCTGTCTTGCAACAGCTCCACGTATCGGCAATTATCTTTTAAAGCTGCCTCAGAATATAAGCGACAGCGTACAGGAGATACGTTTAAGGCTAAACCGCCCTGTCACGATAAATTGCAGTGATAAAGCATATTTTATAACAGAAAACGGTTGCTTTACAAATTCACAAAACGCTCAGCCACTTCTTACAGCAACTCAAAGCGATATACACGACACGTTTCAGTCGGTGTGCAATTATTCCGTTTATTCTCGTCAGAACGAAATTAACAACGGTTATATAACTATACAGGGCGGTCATCGTGCAGGAATATGCGGAACAGCCGTAGTAGCTGACGGTCAGATTATAAACATACGTGATATTTCAACAATTTCAATCAGAATAGCAAGAGAGATAATAGGATGCTCTGCCCCCTTATTACAGCAAACGGGAACAGATTTTAACGGACTTTTAATCTGCGGTCCACCCTGTAGTGGTAAAACAACGGTTCTGCGTGATATAGCAAGAGTGCTTTCGCTTGCGAATAACTGCAAGGTAGCCGTAATTGACAGCAGAGGAGAAATTGCAGGCACGTCAAACGCAGTTTTCCAAAATGACATAGGTATGTGCGATATTCTTGACTGTTACCCCCGAGATAAGGGCATTACACACGCAATACGCTCGCTTTCGCCCGACTACATAATATGTGACGAAATCGGCAGTGATGATGATGTAAAAGCAATAGAGCAATCTGTAAACAGCGGAGTTAAAATTATTGCGACAGTCCACGCATCGTCACCACAGGAGCTTATTAAAAAGCAGTACGGCAAAGCACTTTTGCAGACAGGCGCATTTGAAAAAATCGCTTTTCTTTATTCAAGAGAAAAAGCAGGTGCTGTAAAATCTATATTAGGCTGTGCAGAGGTGTTAAATGCTTAAGGCAGTATCGGTGATTATCGTCTTTTGCTGTTGTAGCTTAGCAGGCTTTTATTATTCGTACAAATTAAGCAGGCGACAGCTCTTTTTAAAGGATTTTATTGCCTTTCTGAAAACCTTTGAAACTCATATCCGCTACAGCTCAGACGATATTTTCACGCTTATAAATATAAGTATGAAATCAGCCTCACTTCAGCCGATAAAGGAATATATATTAAATAACAAGGGCAGCTTTAACGATTTGTGGCTTGGCTCAATGTCGCAAATCAATAAGCAGACAGGACTTACCGCACAGGATAAAGCACTTTTAGAGGAATTCGGAGCATCTCTTGGCACAACAGACGGACAAGGGCAGATAAATCACATAGAGCTTTACACAACGCTTTTTCAAAAAGCGTGTGACGAAGCACAACAGGAATTAAAAGCAAAATCAAAGCTATACAAGCTGCTCGGCTTTTTCGCTGGCACAGCATTTGCTTTGACGGTTATTTAGAAAGTAAGAGGGATAACAAAATGGATGTTGATATGATTTTTAAAATTGCGGCAATAGGAATTATAGTGGCAATTTTAAATCAGCTTTTAGTACGCAGCGGCAGAGAAGAACAGGCGCTTCTGACAACTATTGCAGGGCTGATTGTTGCGCTGATGATGATAATCACACAGATAAGCTCTCTGTTTACAACAATTAAATCTGTATTCGGCTTGTGATGAATGTTTTTGCAATTTGTGCCGTTTGCGTAATAACGGCTGTTATCTCTCTTGCGATTAAGCGGTATAACGGCGAAATGTCAATAATCATAGCAATAGCCGGCTGTGTTGTTGTTTTGCTTTCTGTTATAAGCTATACAACAGATATTTTTTCGCAGATAAACTCAATAATCAAAACAGCAAATATAAAGAGCGAATACGTAGCCGTTCTGATAAAAGCACTCGGAATTTGCTTTATCACAGAGTTTTCAAGCGATTGCTGTAAAGATGCAGGTCAGCTATCACTTGCAAACAACTGCACGACAATAGGCAGACTTTTGGTGCTTATAACAGCTCTGCCGCTTTTTAAAGAAATTTTAAATACAGCTGTGTCGCTGATTACAATGCAGTCACAATAATTGACGTTAAAAAAGCCGTAACATAGGAATGATAATATGAAAAAAACAGTTGTCTTTTTGCTTTTTCTTTTAATTTTTTTATTTTTTCTGCCAAATCACGCAAACGCTATAGAAGAAAACAAAACCTTTGAGTCGCTTTTAAATCAAAGCAACGCAGAAAGCCTTATAGAACAGCTCCCAAAAAGCTCAAAGGAATCGCTTGAAAATATAGGAGCAGATACCGCCGATGTATATAAGCTGTCAGACCTTTCTTTTTTTGACTTTGTAAAAGAAATACTCTCTGTTTTTGCAGGACAGGCAAAAGCACCGCTTAAAACAATAGGTACAGTTCTTGCCATAATGCTATTATATGCAGTTTTTGACAGCTACAAGGATTCGCTCAAAATATCCCCGACACAGCAAGTGCTCGACACCGTAGTAACACTTTGTATAACCTGTGCAATAGTAATCCCAATAACATCTGTCATAGCTTATGCAACCTCAGCAATAAAAAGCGCAGGAACGTTTATGCTCTCTTATATACCGATAATGGCGGTAGTGCTGATAGCTTCGGGACGACAGCTTGCAGGCTCGTCATATTATGCCTCAATGATTTTAGCCGGCGAGGGTGTAGTTCAGATTTCGTCAAATGTAATCACACCTGTTTTAAACGGCTTTTTAGGCATAAGCGTCACAAGTGCAGTTACTCCGAACATAAACCTTAAAGGCGTAACACAGCTTCTTAACAAGCTCATTAAATGGTCGCTTGCGTTTATTATGACGATTTTTTCAGGTTTTCTTACGTTTAAGTCGATTATCGCCACAGCCGTTGACAACGTATCTGTGCGAGCAGTCAGATTTACGCTTTCGTCATTTATTCCCATAGTCGGCTCAGCACTGTCAGAAGCATACAAAACGGTGCAAAGCAGTGTTAATATGCTCAAATCAGGCATTGGAGTTCTTGTGATAATAGCGGTCGGATTTATCTTTCTGCCTGTTATTTCGCAGTGCCTTATATGGATGATTTCTCTTAATATAAGCAAGTCGGTAGGCGAGGTGCTTAATCTGACGCTACCCTGTACGCTTATCGGTAATGTAATATCTGTTATTTCAACGCTGTTTGCCGTCATTACCTGTATTATGTCGGTGTTTATCATCTCAACGGCGGTAATTCTTATGGCAGGCGGTGCGTCATGAACGGTATAACAGGCTCAGCCATGGCATTGTGTGCCGGCTGTATATTATGCTCTGTAGTCGGTATGCTGACGCCCAACGGCAAATCAAAAAAGGTTTTCAGCCTTGTGCTTGGGTTGTTTTTAATTTGCAGTGTTATTCTGCCGATAAAAAATGCCGTTCGGGATTTTAACAATCTGCTTCAAAGCTCGACGGAGAATTCAGCCATAATGCAATCGGCTGATGAAAAGCTAAAAGACAGCATCATAAGACAAACAGCCGACAATTTAGTGCTTGCTTTAAACGAGCTTTACAATTCAGAGGGCTTAACGCCGAAAAACATCACAGTAGCAGTTATAAAAGAATCTGATGATGGTATAAAGGTTGATGAAATCTGCATATACATTACAAAAGAGGACGAGGTAAATAAAAATAAATATATCAAGCTGACATACGATAACACAAAAATAAAGCCGAAAATTATTGTGGAGTAGATTATGAACGTTAAAGGTAAAAAGCTTTCAGGCATTTTTGAAAACGAAAAGCTGATTAAAATAATAATCATAATAGGTATAATCGCCATAGCTGTAATTTTTTTAAGCTCAATTACAGATTTTGACAATAGTAAACAAGAGGAGGATGGTAAAATGTATTCAGTGGAGCAGTACAGAACCACACTTGAAAAAAGCATATCCGAAATGCTTAGCTGTATAGATGGAGTAGGTAATGTCAGGGTGCTTATAACTATGGAAAATTCAACAGAGCAGGTCTATCTGCAAAACAGCACAGACACAAAAACAAAAGAAATCGAACCGAAAATCAGGGGAGCGGTAGTAGCCTGCAGCGGAGGAGCAAACCCTGTAACGGCCGATAAGGTGACAGAAACGGTAACAAAGGCGCTTGGCATATCCTCGTCAAAGGTATGCGTTTGCAAGCTGTCAGAATAAATCAAAAATATTCAAACGGAGGAATATATTATGAAAATCGAAAGAAGGCATATAGTGCTTGCGTCCTTGGTGCTGGCACTCGGTGCGGCTGTGTATCTTAACTGGCAATTTTCAGATGCGTCATCGCCTGATAATCTGTCTGTTTCAAAGGAGCTTGGCAAGGCTTCTTACGTCAGCAGTGCCAATGTATCAACATCAGACGAAAAAAAGACAGAAAAAGAAACTAAGTCAAAGCAGGACGAATATTTTGCACAGGCAAAGTCAAAAAGACAGGAAACACAGGATAAGGTGCTTGACATAGCAAAGGAGGTTCTGACGCTTTCAAATTCATCAGAATCGGCAAAGGAAAACGCAGTACAGCAATCGGCAAAAATATCAGGCTACTATGCTCATCAGTCGAATGTAGAGAATATACTTTTAGCAAAGGGCTTTTCACAATGTCTGTGCTTTATATCCGATGACGGCTGTTCCGTAATAGTCAAGCAAAGTGAAATGAAAGACGACAGCGGTTTAATTATCAAAGATGTTGTTGCCTCACAAACAGGACTTTCATTTGACAAAATATCAATAGTTACAATTTAATACATAAAGCAAACGTTGACAGACTGCATTTCTTTTCGGTCTGTCATTTCTTTTGTTTGCAATTTGTCATATGATGTGATATACTAAAGCCATAATGTGAACATAAAGGAATGAGCGCTATGTGTACCGAAAATAATACAGAAAGCAAAAAGCTGTCAAGATATAAGCTAAGAGAACAGGTTTTTCTTCTCTGCTTTGAAAAGCTGTTTAATGACGACAGCTTTGAGGATATTATCGAAAATACAATCGACAGCAGAGATTTACAGCTTGACCAAAAGGCGATAGAAACTGCTAAGAGGATAATTGAAAACAGCGAGCGAATCGACAGCTATATATCGGATAATCTTAAAAAGGGTTGGAGAATTTCAAGACTTTCAAGGGTGTCGCTGTCTGTGATGCGCCTTGCCGTATATGAAATGCTGTTTGAAGAAAAAATACCTGTCAGCGTTTCAATCAACGAGGCTGTAGAGCTTGCAAAAAAATATTCCGACGATGCTTCGTTTATTAACGGTGTATTAGGTGCTATAGCTCGCAAGCTGCCACAAAAGGAGCAGTAAAATGGCTCTATTCCTCGGCATAGACACAAGCAATTACACAACCTCTGTCGCAGTATATGACAGCGAAAAAAACGAGGTTATACAAAGAAAACAGCTTCTGCCCGTAAAACAAGGCGAATTGGGACTTAGGCAAAGTGACGCTGTTTTTCACCATACACAGCAGCTGCCAAGGCTCTTTTCTTCGCTTATAAGCGAGGTTGACAGCGAAATCTCCGCCATAGGTGTTTCAACACGTCCAAGGAGCGTTGACGGCTCGTATATGCCTTGCTTTACTGTCGG
>CAMFTQ010000037.1 GCA_945988865.1 uncultured Anaeromassilibacillus sp. | reverse complement strand
ACACCTAAGCCTTCGTCGGCAGCGTCAGATGTGTATAAGAGACAGAAACAAATTATGTGCATATACGCATATCAGAAAAGGATAAACAGGAATTAGCTTACAATGCCAAAAAAGCAAATACAACTATGTCTGAGTATATTCTGCGTTGTGTGAAGCGTAAGAGGATAGTAATATGTGAAAACTTCCCGGACTTAATTTATCATCTTGCCCGAATCGGAAACAACATTAACCAAATAGCTGCCGTTGCAAATACCAATAAAGCAATATCAGATGAACGAGTTGATGAAACAAAAAATTTGATGCAGCAGTGCTACAATCTTATGAATGATTTTGTATCCTTTATTTGCGAAAGAGAAGACGGAGAATATATTATCACCGACGCAACAAGAACAGAAATCATTGAAGAAATTGCAAACGCTGTGAGTGCAATCAATAAACGATTAAATGAAATTACATCAAATAAAAAGGAAGTCAAAAATGGCTTACGTTAAAACAATAAGTCCGGCAATAAAATCCGAAGCCCATCTATCTAAAGCTGTCGATTATATAACATCACCCCAAAAGACAAAACATATATCCTATTCATTATGTGTAAGCTCATCGCCTGCAAATATTGCAAAGGAATTTGAGCTTACAAGGATTGCCTATAATAAAAATGATAAAATACTCGCTCATCACCTTGTGCAATCCTTTTCGCAGGATGACAATATCACACCTGAGCTTGCACATAAAATAGGACAGGATTTTATAGATAAATGCCTGTCAAAATATCAGGTCGTTTGTGCAACTCATATTGACGGTAAATGTATACATAACCATTTCATCATTAACAGCGTATCACCGTTTGACGGAAAAAAGTTTGAAGGAAATAAAAAAACGATTAGACTAATGCGTCGGGTTTCGGATGAGTTATGCTACAAAAATAATCTTAGCGTTATTGAACTTTCAAGCAATTACAAAACCGTCGACAGGGCAACACGTCATCTTGCAATGCGAGGTGAAAGCTGGAAATTTAATTTAATAAAGGATATTGATAAGGCTTTAGAAAACTGCAAAACAAAAAAGGATTTTATAAAATTCTTCATAGATAATGATTACGAAATAAAGTATAAAAGCAATTATATATCATTTAAGAAAGCAGGAGCAGAACGTGCGATAAGAACAGGAAGGCTCGCTGAAGAATTCGGCGGCAGATACGCAAAAGCGTCTATTGATAAAAAATTGAATGTTTTATCAGAAACAACAAATGCTGATAAAAAAGCTAAAACAAAAGTAACAACCCCTTTGCCGGACTTAAAATACATCAATGCTATTGCCGAGGAAGAATGGAAACGGTATGAGAAAAAATATAAAAACACAATAACGATAGGAAATAAAAAATTTTTCAGCTCATCGGTGTTTTCTAAAAATCCATTTATTTTTACTGTGAGGTTGATAAATCATATTTTCAGTTTATCAAATAAGCATCCTATACATACTCGGACTAAAGAGAAAAAGTATAAGATTAAATCATTTACCAATCAAAAAAATCTTAAGAAAACAATTTACAATGTACCTTACAGCGATTTAGTCAATACCGTCGGAGCTTGTGCTGAAATAAAGCTTTACAGCTGGCAGTTCTCAAAGCTATTTGCAAATAATATATTATGTTCGGCTAAAATAGACCTTACTACAGGAACAGCTATCGTAACAATTAAGCAACACGACATAAAAAAAGTAACCGAAGCATTGTCGTTGTCAGATGAAGCTTTACTTGAAAAACAAAGTGAAACCATAAGGAACAGAAAAACATACAGAAAGCTAAAAAAAGAAAATTCCAAAATTGAATATTTAATAGTATCAAAACCACAGGTTGAAGAGCTTGAATACAGATGTGTAGAATTTGCAAAATTTGAAAAGGGCGAGGATAAATTTAATATAGCCTTTTCGCCAAAGGACAAGGATAAAATATTGCAAATCCTTTATCCGAACAAAACTACAGCTGCAAAAGGTATTGACAGCTTCAGAGCAAAAAACATACAGATTAACAACAGACTTAAAAAGCAATCTAAAGAAACAGGCGAAAAGCTTTGTTACAGGATAGTGGTATCATCACAATTCAAATTACTTAAGGAATCGGATATTGACTTTGCTGTGTTCCGTCAGAAGGACGGTAGGTATAATATCGTTTTTCTTGAACACGACGAAGATAATATAATTAAAATTCTCAAGAAAGGGGCAACAAATAATGTAGACTCATCACAGAATCTTCAGCCGCAAAATCCAAAACATTCTATTTAGGTTAAGGAGGGAAACAATGCTACCAATCTTTTTTCAAAAAAAGTGCGATGGACTTATAAATTTAAATATAAGCCCTTGACTTTATCGCTTTAAAGCGTTAAACTAAAAGGAGAATGTTAGATGAAAACAAAAAAATACAAAGAAGTGTTATCACTTTATGAAAAAACAAGCACAGAAGTATCCAAGTCACCCAAGGATTGGCTGACATTTCTTGATTCAGCCTGTAACAATTATAAATTGAGGTTCGATGAGCAGCTGCTGATTTACGCACAGCGTCCTGACGCAACTGCCGTCCTTGAGCTTAACAGATGGAACAGAAATTTCGGTCGTTGGGTAAAAAGCGGTACAAAAGGTATTGCCGTATTTGGAGATGCACCAAAAGGTAACGGCACTCTGAAATACTACTTTGATATATCAGATACCCGTGAAACCGACCACTCACGAAAGGTAACAATCTGGGAGATACAGCCCGAATACAATAACAACATAATTAAAGCACTCGAAAACAGTTTTGGCTATCTTTCTGAAAAATCAAATATCTTTGACGCTGTTATCAGTGCCGTGAAAAATATTTCTGCGAATATTTTGACAAATAATACACAAAGGCAACTAATATACGCAACAGAAAACAGCTTGCTTGAAGAATTGAGCGATGATATAGTTATCGCCCAGTACACGGAGCTTGTCAGAAACAGTGCTGCGTATATGACAGCAAAGAGATTAAGGCTTGATACCAACGAACGCTTTTTTCAGGATGACTTTGTTAACATCATAAACTTCAACACAAAAAAGACGCTCGAAATATTGGGCATAGCAGTAAATCAGGTATCCAAATCACTTTTATCAATAATAGCAAAAACAATGAATAATCTTTACAGCATTGAAAGGAGTTTTTACAATGAGCGCAGAGAACAAACCATTACCGAAAACAATTTACGACGAGAAGTTAGACCTTTGGTACACATTGGACGAGAAAACGCAGACATATCTTCCGAATCTTACAGTGCCGGAACAGCCGGAAGTACCGACAGGACGGTACGCAAGAATGAGAGCGAAGTACCTGAAAGAAAATCAAGAGGTAACATACTGTACTCTCCTGACGAGCTGCAAGCTAAACGAGCATCTGACGGAAATCGAGCAGACAGCGACCGAGATGGAGGAACGCCTGACGAAAGAAATGGCAGCTTCAGAGGGAGTAACGGAGAAGCTGAAAGCGGAGGATATGATGAGCTGGGTTCGCAAAATGAACAACATCAAAAGCCGAGTTCAGGAAATCGTGATGAAAGAAGTAATCTACGCTTAGAGTATTACGACCGCAACCACGAGGACAAAAGCCTGCCGTTTTTCGGAAACGATGACACTGTCAGAGAAATCCTTGCAACTACACCGCACCTGAAAGCCACCAAAGACGAAATCCGGGCATTTTTTGAAAACGAAGCTGACGATGACAGACGCACCGAGTATATAAAAAGTATTTTCAACAATGATTATACCGAAGTAATGCTCAGTGACGGCAGACAAGTTGGCTACAAAACTTTTCAGAACGTGCTTCAGCTTTGGGAGGGCAGTTATCTAAGCCGAACAAAGCAGAGCTTTTATGATTGGCGTATAATTGCTGACCATTTTGAAGCGATGCGTCTTTTGGGTGAGCTTCAGAACACAAACACATTCAATCCCTTGCCCTCAACGAATGGGCAGATGAGCTTAATACTTGATTACGAAGCAGAGGTAACAAAACCCTCTGCTTTTTCTTTTTCTCAAGGGATAATTGACGCCGTCCTTTGCAGGGGAAGCGGTGTGTTCGAAGGAAAAATGCGTATTTATGAGCAATTTCAGAAGAGCCTGTCAAAGAAAGAAAATGCTGAGTTCCTGAAAAATGAATACGGTTGGGGAGGCAGTTATCCTATTATCGTAGGAACAGGCATTGATGAACAGCACGACGTCAAGGGTATCACCCTGTCAAAAGGCATCGGAAATGATAAACCCCATATTGTCCTGAATTGGAATCAGGTCGAAAAGCGTATCGGTGAGCTGATTAAACTTAACAGATACCTGAACCCAAAGGAAGCAAAATATTATCCGCAGTGGCTTGAAAAGCAGGAGCTTAGCCGTACCGAAACCACCGAGCAACACAGAAAACAGGAAACTCTTTCTACTGCACCAACAGAAAGAGAAAAGGCTGAACCAAGTAATGAAGTTTATGAGTACCGCAACGGCAACAAGGTGTATATCGGCGCAGACGAGTATGAAATACTGTCCTTTGACAATGACAGGGTAATGCTTTATGATACGCAATTCCCGTTATTCAACAAAGAGATGAGCCGTTCAGACTTTGACCAAATAATACAGGAAAACCCGATGAACGACCATTTGAAGGTTAAGGCTTTGCCAACTGAAGAAAATCGCACAGCAGCTGCGAACACAACGCCTATCGGTAACGACGATTACTATTTTCATCGCCCTGATGTTGGTAAGTTCGAAGCAGTTTACTATAATCCTGATGCCGCCGCAGGCGGTCAGTTTGTGTTTATGCACCTGCCATATGAGCTGATTGCCGAAGCAAAAGAAAAAACTTCGGGTGTAGATGAGTTCTACGAATATCTTGATGAACACGCACAAACCGAGCTTGTCGATTTAGGAACGCCTGAATATGACGAGGTTCTGAAAGAATATGCAGAGCCACACCCTGACCGCATAGGCAGAACACAGGCTACAATGGATACCCTTGTGTCGCAGGCAAAAAGTGAAAAGACACAGGATATCACCCTGCCTGAGTTTTATCGTGATTTTCTTCAAATCAAGACAGATAACCCGAACAGTCTTGTACTGTATCAGTTCGGAGATTTCTTTGAAGCCTATGGTGAGGATGCACAGAAGATTGCAGATGCTCTTGAGCTTATGCTGACATCCCGTTCGGTAAGCGACAGTCAAAAAACTCCTATGGTCGGCTTCCCACAGCGCCGCTTGGAAATCTATATGAATATGCTGACCGACAGAGGCTATGACCTTACCGTATCAGCAATTAACGGCGATGACCGTAAGGTTTTCTCAATCATATCTACAAACAAAGAGGACCCGGTGGAGTCCGAGCCAATCGGAAGGATTGATTATTTACACACAGACGGCACAGTGCGTGAAAGCGTTGAATACACAAGTCCGTATCAATTTGAAAAAGACATTAAAGAGGAAAATTCCTACGATGTTCCTATGAAAGTTTTTCTGTATAAGGATAGGGACGGCAATACCATTCCAAGCGATTTTCTTTCTTCTGTTGGTGTGCAAGGTGTTGAGATTATCAATAGTCCATACCTTGAAACGGCATCTGATATAGTCGAAAAAACCTCTGAACCTATTGCTCCCGTTTTACAGCAGCCGAAGAAAAGCCGTGTGCATTCCTTTGACCTGCACCCTGAAATCCCGATGGCAGACCGTCATAATTTTAATCTTGCTTCTCACAAAATCGAAGAAGCAGGCAAAAAGGAACGCTTCCGCAGAAATATGGGAGCAATCAGAATCCTTAAAGAATGTGAGTTTGATAACCGCTTTGCCACACCTGAAGAACAGATTATTTTATCAAAGTATGTCGGTTGGGGTGGTATCCCCGAAGCCTTTGATGAGAACAACTCAGCGTGGGCAGATGAGTTTCAGGAGCTTTATGCGGCACTTTCCCCGGATGAATATGCCGCCGCAAGAGAAAGCACTCTGACTGCCTTTTACACTCCGCCTACGGTTATTAAAGCCGTATATAAAGCGATGGAGCGGTTGGGTTTCAGAGAGGGAAACATTTTAGAGCCGTCCTGCGGTATCGGACACTTTATCGGTATGTTGCCTGACTCAATGAAGGAAAGCAGAATATACGGTGTTGAGCTTGACAGTATATCGGCAGGAATTGCACAGCAGCTCTACCAAAAGACCTCTATCGCTGCTCAGCCGTTTGAGGAAGCAAATCTACCTGATAGCTTCTTTGATGCGGTTATTGGCAACGTACCTTTCGGAGATTTCAAGGTATCTGACAAAAGGTATGACAAGCATAAGTTTCTGATCCACGACTATTTCTTTGCAAAATCCCTTGATAAACTACGTCCGGGCGGTGTTATGGCACTTATCACAAGCAAAGGCACAATGGATAAGGAGAACTCTGCCGTGCGGAAATATATTGCACAGAGAGCTGACCTGCTCGGTGCTGTCCGTTTGCCGAACAACACCTTCAAGGGTAATGCCGGAACGGAGGTTGTTTCGGATATTCTTATTTTGCAAAAGCGTGACCGCATTGTAGATATTGAGCCTGATTGGGTGCATCTCGACAAAGATGAAAAGGGTATCACGATGAACAGCTACTTTGTAGAGCATCCCGAAATGATACTCGGTGAGATGAAAATGGTGTCGGG
>CAMFTQ010000036.1 GCA_945988865.1 uncultured Anaeromassilibacillus sp. | reverse complement strand
TTGAAACAGGACTTGAATCGCTGCCGATAATTATTGCTACAATTTCTACATCGCTGTTAATTGCCTTTATTCTGCACAAGACGATGAAAATTCCCTCTAAAATTTCTACGCTTGTCGGGGTAGGCTCGTCTATTTGCGGCGGCTCTGCCGTTGCCGCTACTGCTCCCGTTATTGATGCAGATGACGAGGAGGTAGCACAGGCGATTTCTGTAATTTTCTTCTTTAATGTAGTAGCGGCGCTTGTTTTTCCGAGCCTTGGTACGCTTATCGGTTTTTCGCAGACATCGGGTGATGCATTCGGTATTTTTGCAGGAACAGCCGTAAACGATACGTCAAGCGTTACAGCTGCCGCATCAACGTGGGACAGTATGTTCAGCTTAGGCTCACAGACGCTTGACAAGGCTGTAACCGTAAAGCTGACAAGAACCTTAGCAATTATCCCGATAACACTTGTGCTTGCATTTGTAAGAACAAGAAAAGAAAAAACCTCCGGCAAAGGCAAGGTATCATTCAAAAAGATTTTTCCGTTCTTTATTTTGTACTTTATTGCAGCGTCTATAATCACAACCGTTGCTATGAATTTCGGAGTATCGGCAGACTTCTTTAAGCCGATAAAGGAGCTTAGCAAGTTCTTTATCATAGTTGCAATGGCGGCAATCGGTCTTAACACAAATATAGTTAAGCTTGTAAAAACAGGCGGAAAGCCAATCGCTATGGGATTTTGCTGTTGGATAGGAATAACGGGCGTCAGTCTTATTATGCAAAGAGCTTTAGGAATCTGGTAATAAACTTATATGGCTGTTTTCTATTGACTTTAAGCCCGTATAACTGTAAAATATTATTAGATAAATAAGGTGAATACACACCTTTAGCTATAGGAGAACAATATGGAAAACAACTCAAGGCTGTATCCACTTACAATAGCGCAAAAAAATCAGCTCTATTTTTATAACAGATACTCACAAACCAATTTATTCAATCAGGGAATGAGCCTGACGTTTGATTGTAATGCAAACGAAGAAGTACTCAGAGAATCCATTTTGGAAGCAATAGCTCGATGTGAGTCTATGCGTATCCGCTTTAGCAAAACGGCTGACGGAGAGGTTATGCAGTATATAAATAATGAGGAAGCACCCGAAATTGAAGCAGTAGATTTTTCAATGCTCGCCGATTTTGAAGCTGAAAACAAGATGAAGGAATGGACAGCAGAGCCTTTCACTGTTTTTGAAAAGCCTGTAAACAGAGTGGTAATAGTAAGACTTGCAGAAAATGTCAAGGCGGTCTTTTTGCTTTATCATCTTATGGCGCTCGACAGGCAGGCGGCTTCACTGTTTTTGAGTGACGTGGCAAAGATATACAGCTCAAAAGCATACGGTACAGAATACCCGCAGATGACAACGTCGTATTTATCGGCTGTTGAAAAGGATATTCAGTATCAGACATCAAGTGCATATGAAGAAGATAAAAGCTATTGGTATGACTTTATGGCAAAATCAGAAGCCTACTATGCCGATATCAGAGGACCGAAGGCTCTTTCGCTTGAAAGAAGATACAGGAACTATCCGTTTTTACGTGCCTGTGTAAATACCGCAAAATCTCCCGAAACGCTCACCGCACGGTTTCATCTTGAAAAAGAGCCTACACAGCGAATTATCAACTTCTGTGAACATCATAAAATATCTGTTGACGCTTTTTTGAAAATGGGACTTCGTACATATATCTCAAAAATGAACTATAATCAGTCCGATATTTCAATCATTAACTCAATTCCAAGGCGAGATACAGATGAGGATTTGCTGTCGGGCGGTCAACGCACCCACTATTTCCCTTGCCGTTCTGTTATAAATTCCGAGGAGATTTTCATTGACGCAGTGAAAAAGGTTGAAAAAAATCATAGAGATAACCTTGAACACGCTGACTTTGACACAATGGAATTCTGGCAGATGAGAGCAGAGCATTACCACAACTCAACAAGTCAGGCTTACGAGTGTATGACCTTTGCCTATCAGCCGACAGGATTGCGAGGAGAATTTCCGTCACGTTTAAGATGTCGGTTAAATACCTACAGCAGCGGAGTAGCGTTAGCGTCGCTCAGGCTTGATGTCACTCACAGAATAGAGGATAACGGACTGGATTTTGATTTTACATATCAGAAAAACAGGTTAGAGCCGCAGGATATAAATTCTATATACTATTATCTGTGTAAAATTTTGTTTGCGTCAATCGAGAATTGCTATGCAACAATCGGCGAAATAATCAGCAGAGTATAAAATAGAAAATAATGAATGATGAAAAATGAATAATTTAGAAGATGAATATCATCAGAGAAAATTAAAATGCTGAGGTGATACATAGCCTTCCTTGTGTAAGGGAAGATTACAATCTTCTCAGCCGGCAGAGATAAAATTAAGGTTGTTTTTCAAAAGTTGGGGTTATGTGTCAGCTTCCCTTATCAAATGAAGGGTTCCTCTATGTAGGCTCCCCTTAGTAAGGGGAGCTGTCGGCTTTGCCGACTGAGGGGATTGTCTTGCACTTTTACTTAGACTTTGTGCGAAAGTTCTGTTTTGCTCATTACCCACAACCCCTCCGGCACTTCGTGCCACCTCCCCTTACTCAGGGGAGGCTTTTAGTAATCTCTTACCCCAACATTTGCAATAGAACCAAAATTAAATAAAAATAATACAGGCTGTAATAGAGCGTTGTCTTATTACAGCCTGTATTTTTTATTCCACCGTTATATAAATATCCTTTGTAGCTACTCTGCTTAGTGCGTCTGTTACCTTATATGTCAGATGATATTTGCCTGCTTTATTTGTAAGAACAGAGCCGGTTACCTTGATTTTGTCTGTAATATCATTTTGGCAGGTGTCAACGGCTGTTATGCCGTCGAGCAAATCAAACGGTTCGCCTTTTTTAATCGTCTTGTCATTTGCACCGTATATCTGCGGTGTTTTTGTTCTGTAGGGGTTGCTTTTATTGTCGTCTGTCGGGTCCCACGTGCTTTTTGTATCTATATGCATAGAGGGTGGTGTGCCTAACGGGCCGTCATTTTCGCTGTCAAAAACAGAAACGGCTGTGCCTTCGTCACAGTTGTCATATATCCACTTAGCGTCTGCCACAGCCAGACGTACACAGCCTAACGAAGCCTCCTGACCGAGCTTGTTATATTCCTCTGCTTTTAAGGTGTCGGGTGATTCCTCAAGATAGGGGACAGAGTGAAAAAGATAGTTGCCGTAAAAGCCGCTTACATACTGACCGTAAACATCGCCGAAAAGCGGAAGCCATCTGTACTTTACACCTATTTCAAAGTTGCCTGTTACCGTACCTTTATCCTTACCTGTTGAGCATATCATAGCCCTTACAGGCACAGTGTATTCGCCGTTTTCGTCATAGGTGTAAACAGTCACGCAGTTTTTTGTGCGGTTTACTTCGATTTTGTAAAGGTGATAATATGAGTCGCTGACCGCATTTTCGTATAATATATCATCGTTAGCGGTATAAGCTGTTGAAAAAAGAGATTTATTTTCGCTTTTTGACTCTGTAACCGTAATTTTGCAAAGTGCATAGCTGCCGTTTACCTCGGCTTTTATATTCGCCGTACCGATTGATAATGCGTCAACTCTGCCTGCACTGTCAACTACGGCAACAGCTTCGTTGTCGCTTTTAAAGCTGACGCTGTTTGTAAAATTATTTGGAGTTACCGTATATGTCAAAAATGCAGAGCTGCCAGCCTTTAGGGCAAGGCTGTCCTTTTCAAGCGTTATTTTCGGCTTTACGCTTGGCACAGCTTTTGGTTCTGTATTTTTCGTTTCGTCTGTTATAACTGTATTTGCAAGCGCTTGCTTTGCTTTTTCGTCATCTGAATTACAGCCGAAAAAAGTGAGCGTTGTTATAATAATTACAATAATAAGGGCGGTCGCTTTTGAAAATTCTTTCATATTTATATCCTTTTAGAAAAGCAAAAAACAAATTTACAAATCTTATGAAGTTATTATAATATGTTTTTCATCAATCAAGCAAGAGTTTTTATAGAAATTATTTTTCTATAAAATGCTAAATGAGAATATTTGGTAAAAATGATGAAAAAAATAAATTTCTATTATTTTGTTGACAAGGCGTATATTACAATTTGTAATAATTTGTAATCGTTTGAAACATTTTCTTTGCTTATGTTGAAAAGTGGTTTATGTTAATAACGCTGTGAATTTTTGAAAAGTCAGAGTAAATCGGCAGTTTTTGAATGAGTTTTTCACATTTTCCACATAGTTTTCCACATATTTGTTGATAAACAAGAATAATACTATTTGTATAATTTAAAATGAGAATTATTTATCGGAATAAAAGAGGTGTATTTTGCCAAATATACGTTTGAGGTGATTTGATGATAAAAGGGATAAACCATCAGATAATAGAGGTAACAGAGACAGACAACATATTTTACGAAAGAGCGTTGCTTGTTATTCGACCCGAATACACAGGCGCACAAAAAGCAGTTCTTGAAAAAGAGGCAAAAAAGATGCTCCGTGATATGGGCGCACCTTCCTGTATGAAAAAACAGCACAAATACTTATATTGGGCGATACGTCTAATTCCTGCGGCATTGTTAGGTGCATTGACTGCGTGGGTGATTCTGACCTTGCTTTAAAGAAGTAAATAAAAAAATCAGCATAGCAAAAAACCTGTCTGCATATTTATTATTATATTTGCAGGCAGGTGTTATTTATGAATAAAAATTTTATTGAGAAAAGACTGTTTAATTACTCGGTAATCGGAGCATTTACAATACTATTGATGTATTGTGTTTTTTGTTTTTTTGGCGAAAATTTTGAAAGCGTGCTATATGTGATAATCGCCCCCGTAAACGGCAGTATATGGGAGAGCGTAAAATGCATAATGCTGTGCTTCATAATCTGGTCAACAGCAACGGTATTGATTATTACACCGCCATTCAAAAAATTTGTTGTATCGGCAGTTTTTGTTTTATACATAGGATTATTTACCTGCATAACGCTTTATTATCTGCTTAGTATGTTCACAGGCTTTGTATGGTGGGCAAAGCTTGTTGCAGTTATTTTTACGGTATGTTTAATGCAGTATCTTCTTTTCAGGCTTACACAGTCAGACATTAAAGAAGAAAACTATTTTGTGCTGAGCGTTTTTTTGCTTGTGCTTTTATTTGTCTGCATTTTTTCTTTCAGTGTGTTTGCTCCGAAGCTCCCTATATTTTATGATAACGAGCTGGGAATTTACGGAGTAATCCCCGACTGCTTTGATGTCGGTGCGGTTTTCCTTGACAAAGCAACCGCTTTTGTCTGAAAATCCGTAAATTCTCATTTCTGTCAGGAATTAGTATAAATAAGCCCGAGAGTAGATTTCTCAGACTAAATGTAATTTCAAATTCCACTGTTGAATTTACTTTGTTAATTCAGTTAACAGGTATTTTATAAAAAATTTTAAAAAAGTACTTGTACCTTCAAATCCTTTTTGATATAATAAAAAGAAGATTATATATTTCTTTACGGTTTTTGAGTTATGCTTTTAAGCCGTAATTTATTTTAAGGAGGATGCTTATGCTGAATACTGACTATAACGGTAAATTCATTAAAGAAGGTCTGACATTTGACGACGTGCTTCTCATTCCGGGCGAGTCTAATGTTGTACCGAGAGATGTTGACGTATCAACACATCTTACTAAAAAAATCAAGCTCAATACTCCGCTTATGACTGCCGCTATGGATACAGTTACCGAAACAAGAATGGCTATTGCTATTGCACGTGAGGGCGGCGTAGGCATTATTCACAAAAATATGTCGATTGAACAGCAGGCAGATCAGGTTGACCGTGTTAAAAGAAGTGAAAACGGAGTTATTGTAAATCCGTTCTTTCTGTCACCACGCAACACAGTTTATGACGCTAACGAGCTTATGGCTAAATATAAAATTTCGGGTGTGCCGATTTGCGAAAACGGCAAGCTTGTAGGCATTATCACAAACCGTGATATGAGATTTATGACAGAGCTTGACTACAGCCAGCCTATCTCAAGCGTTATGACAAAGGAAAATCTTGTAACAGCTCCTGTCGGCACAACTCTTGCAGAGGCGCAGGAAATTTTACGCAGACATAAAATAGAAAAGCTCCCTATCGTTGACAAAAACGGCGACCTCAAGGGACTTATCACAATAAAGGATATTGAAAAATCCGTTCAGTACCCGAATTCTGCAAGAGATGACAAGGGCAGACTTCTTTGCGGTGCGGCAATCGGTGCAACAGCCGATGTTCTTGAAAGAGTAGCAGAGCTTATCAAGGCACAGGTTGACGTTGTAGTTCTTGACTCTGCACACGGCCATAACATTGATGTAATAAACGCTGTTGCAAAGGTTAAAAAGGCATACCCTGATTTACAGCTTATCGCAGGCAACGTGGCAACAGCCGAAGCAACAGAGGCGCTTATAAACGCAGGTGCCGACTGTGTAAAGGTAGGTATCGGCCCCGGCTCTATCTGCACAACACGTGTAGTTGCAGGTATCGGTGTTCCGCAAATCAGCGCAATTTATGACGCTGCGTGTGCCGCTTCAAAATACGGCGTTCCGATTATCGCAGACGGCGGTGTTAAGTACAGCGGTGATATAGTTAAGGCGCTTGCCGCAGGCGGCAGCGTTGTAATGGTAGGCTCGCTTGTAGCCGGCTGTGAGGAAAGTCCGGGCGAAAACGAGATTTATCAGGGCAGACAGTTCAAGGTTTACCGTGGTATGGGCAGTCTGGGAGCTATGGGTAAGGGCAGTGCCGACAGATACTTCCAGAACAACAAGATGAAGCTTGTTCCAGAAGGCGTAGAGGGCAGAGTACCTTACAAGGGTATGCTTTCAGAAACAATTTACCAGATGCTCGGCGGCTTACGTGCCGGTATGGGCTACACAGGCTGTGCCTCAATAGAGGAGCTTCACGAAAAGGCAAGATTTATCAGAATTACAGG
>CAMFTQ010000035.1 GCA_945988865.1 uncultured Anaeromassilibacillus sp. | reverse complement strand
AAACGCCGATTTCATTTGTTGAGCCGTACCTGTTTTTAACGGCACGTAATATTCTACAGGACATCTGCTTATCGCCCTCAAAATATAATACTGCGTCAACGATATGCTCCAAAACCTTAGGACCTGCTATAGAACCTTCTTTATTTACGTGACCTACTATTATAATCGGAATATCAAGGCTTTTTGCCGTTCTCATCAGAATATTCGTACATTCCCTGACCTGTACCACGCTTCCGGGTGATGAGCTTAGCTCTGTCATATTCATAGTCTGTATTGAGTCTATCATAACAAGCTCAGGCTTTTCGCTTCTGATTTGTTCGGCTACTATCTGAACGTCTGTTTCAGTCATAACGTATAAATTCTCACTGTCTACGTCAAGGCGTGACGCTCTTAATTTGAGCTGTCTTTTTGATTCTTCACCCGATACATAAAGTATTTTGTGAGCTTCTCCCATATGTCTGCATATCTGAAGCAATATGGTAGATTTTCCTATACCCGGATCACCGCCCAAAAGGACAATACTTCCCTTAACTATACCGCCGCCGAGTACTCTGTTCAGCTCCTTTGAGCCTGTGTCATATCTTAACTCATCTGCGGTGGAGATTTCGTTAATCTGTATAGGTCTGGAATATGATGATGTCACCGATGTAGATGTTACCGCTGCTTTTGATGTTGTTTTGATTTCCTCATTCATTGTGTTCCATTCACCGCAGCCGGGGCATTTGCCGTACCATTTGACAGACTCGTAGCCACATTCTGAGCAGACATAAACGCTTTTTGTCTTTGACGCCATACTTTTCACTTCCTGTTTTAGTATAAATTATAATATTGTAAAAATCCGAAATAAATTGAATAAGCCATTTGATTCTGATAATCGCTATCTTTTAGCTTGTTAAGCTCTGCTTCGTTTGATAAAAAACCGCACTCTACAATTACCGACGGTACCTTTGCATTATACAGCAGATAGATATTTTTGTCAGCTTTTTTACATTCTCTTGTATTGTCAGGCTGTAAAAACGCAACCACGGCTTTTTGAATACAATCGGCAAGCACCTTGCTGTTATCACCGTTTGGCGAATAAAAGGTTTGCGTACCGCTGTATTTACTCTGTTCAAATTTGTTCTGATGAATTGAAATTGCGATATTTCTTTCATCACTGTTTATCATATCAAGCCTGTTATGTATGTCCGATTTTTTTCGTTCCTTCACAGTTTGCAGACCGTCATCACAGACAGATTTGTCCTCTTCCCTGACAGTTTTAACTTCAAATCCGCCTTGCAGAAAAAATTCCTTCAGCTTATTCGAAATTGACAGATTTATATCCTTTTCAAGTGTTCCGTCAACACCGGTTGCTCCGCCGTCCTCACCGCCGTGACCGCTGTCGATTATAATTACAGGCTTTTCATCGGTGATATTATTTTGTGACGCCATAGTGACAAGCTTACCGAAGGCACTGTAGGAAAAGGCTAAAAACAGCATAAAAAGGCAGATACAGGTAAAGTAAAATAAAATCATTTTTTGTTTTGATTTTTCGTTTTTCATAAGCTCCCCTCCCCTATAATCTATGAAAATAAAGGAGGTTTAATACGCTTAAATTCTATTTTATTATACCACAAGCCGTTGTATATGCAATTCCAAATTAGAAATTTGTCCGTTTTCTGTAACAAATGAAAAACAGGCTCATATGCTGATAATGACAACTCCTTTAATAGGTACTCATATCATTATGCAAGAGGTGTAAGTATGAGCAAAAATACAAGCCGACTCAGTGAACTTAAAATCGGAGAAAGTGCAACTATTACAGACATTTGCGCTGATGATAAATTTAAAAGCAGACTTGCCGATTTAGGAATAGTAAACGGCACAAGAGTTGCTGCGCTTCACAAAAGTCCAAGCGGTGACCCTACCGCATATTTCATAAAAGGTACGGTTATCGCATTGAGAAGCATAGACGCTCAAAAAATAGTCATATCAGATTTCACTTTGCAATCAGGTGATAAAAATGAAAAAAATTAGCGATTACAAATACAAAATAACCTTAGCAGGCAACCCGAATGTCGGAAAAAGCACGATTTTTAACGCTTTAACGGGACTTAATCAACATACAGGTAACTGGGCAGGAAAGACTGTAGAAAATGCAGAGGGTGAATTTATTTACGAGGACGAAAGGTACAAGGTGACGGATTTACCGGGTACGTATTCACTGTTCAGCGAAACAGGCGAAGAAAGGCTTGCAGGCGATTACATCTGCAAAAGTGACAGCGACTCCACAGTAATAATAGCTGACGCTACCTGTCTTGAAAGAAACCTGATTTTAGTGTTACAGATACTATCAATTACAAACCAGTGCGTACTCTGCCTTAATATGGCTGATGAAGCTGAAAGAAAGGGTATTATAATAGATATTGACGAGCTGTCGCTTCAGTTGGGTATTCCTGTTGTGATAACAGCCGCACGAAGCAATAAGGGGATTGACACATTTAAAAAAACTGTTCAGGGTGTTTGCAATAAAAGCCTTAAATGCTATAAGGTTAAAAGCCTTTTCCCTGAGGATTTTAATTTGTGCAACAGCGACTACACCTGTGATTCCGCTCAGATAATTATTAAGAAAGCGGAAGAAATATTTAGCAGATGCGTAAAGCTCAGCGTTAAAAATTATAATGAAAAGGACAGAAAAATTGATAAGCTTCTGACATCAAAGGCAACAGGTATTCCGATAATGATATTGCTGCTTGCGACCATATTCTGGATAACAGCAGTCGGTGCAAATTATCCGAGCGAATGGCTAAGTTCTTTGTTTTCTTTTGTCAGAGAGCATTTATATAACGGACTTGTTTACATCAACACACCAAGTGCCTTAATCAGCTTTTTGATTGACGGTATTTACACAACGCTCACGTGGGTTGTATCTGTAATGCTTCCGCCTATGGCTATATTTTTTCCTCTGTTTACACTTCTTGAGGATTTTGGCTATCTGCCCAGAATTGCATTTAATCTTGATAAATACTTTAGTAAAGCAAAGGCACACGGCAAGCAATCGCTTACTATGTGTATGGGGCTTGGTTGCAACGCCTGCGGTGTAACGGGGTGCAGAATTATTGACTCGCCAAGGGAACGGCTTATAGCCATAATTACAAATAATTTTATACCCTGCAACGGCAGGTTTCCAACGCTTATAGCGATAATCTCAATATTCTTTGCAGTCAGCTTTTCAGGCTTTGCAAAATCGCTTGTTACGGCGCTTATTATGTTGGCGGTAATCATTTTTGCAGTTTTGTTAACGCTTATATTATCAAAGCTGTTATCAAAAACGATACTAAAAGGTGTTCCGTCATCCTTTGTGCTGGAGCTTCCGCCTTATCGCCGACCGCAGTTTTTAAAGGTTATTGTTCGTTCTGTTTTTGACAGAACATTGTTTGTATTGGGCAGAGCTGTAATTGTGGCTGTTCCTGCCGGTGCCTTGATATGGCTTCTGGCTAATGTAATGGTAAATGATATTACACTTTTACAGTATTGCACCGATTTTTTAAATCCGTTCGGTTTGCTGTTGGGTGTTGACGGCGTCATTATTATGGCTTTCATTTTAGGCATACCGGCAAATGAAATAGTAATACCGATAATGCTTATGGCTTATCTGAATGCAGGTACTTTGACTGATTACGGCAGCTTATCACAGCTTCACAGCTTGCTTTGTGCAAACGGCTGGACGGTAACAACGGCAATTTGCACACTTCTTTTATGTATATCTCACTCGCCCTGCTCTACCACCTGTCTGACAATTTATAAAGAAACAAAAAGTCTGAAATGGACAGCGGTATCTATTGCGTTGCCTGTAACTGTAGGTATAATTATGTGCCTTTTGGTAAGCTCTGTTTCAAGGCTTATTATGATGATTTGATAATATGACCGATGTGCAAAGCATCGGTCACTTTTGTTATAATAAAATCAAAATAATGAACTACTGTTTTCAAATTTTTTTCTTAATTTCAAAAGTGCTTTCTTTTCAATTCTCGATACATAAGAGCGTGAAATATCAAGCAGCTTTGCGACCTCTCTTTGTGTCAACGGGTCATAAGCTCCAAGACCGTAACGCAGAATAATTATTTGCTTTTCACGCTCGTCTAAAACCTCGTTTATGTATTTTGGTATTTTTTCGCAGTTAATCTTTGAATCCAACTCATCTATAATGTTATCCTCTGTGGCTAAAACGTCGTACAGAGTAAGCGGATTTCCGTCCTTGTCAGTTTCTATAACCTCATTGAGATACACGTCCTGAGAAGTCTTTTTGCAGTTGCGAAAATACATCAGTATTTCATTTTCGATACATCTTGAAGCGTAGCTTGACAGCTTAATATTTTTATCGGGGTCAAACGTGTTAATTGCCTTAATAAGACCTATTGTTCCTATAGAAACCAAGTCGTCCTGATCGTTATTTGCGGCATAGTATTTTTTGATGATATGTGCAACTAACCGCAAATTATGTTCAACGAGCTTGTTCCTTGCGTTATTGTCGCCGAGCTTTATTTTTTGGAGCAATTCCTTTTCTTCCTTTGCTGATAAAGGACGAGGAAAGCTACCGTTACCGCAGACGTGCAGTACAAGAAAGTGAATATATTGACATAAAAAGCTTAGAAAATCCATTGTAACACCTCTTTTAATAGATACTACAAATATATTTACAAGTGGCTTTTTATTTGCACGTCCAAAAAAATAAAACAGCACAATAAAGTGCTGTTTTAAAATATTATACATTACCAAACTCTTCTAAAATCAGACCCTTGTTATGCTCTAATGCCCAAGTGATACTCCAGTAGCTTGTAAAGAGTAAAAGATAATTGCCCTTTAAATCCTGGATTCTCTTTGTATCTGACGCTAAATCGAGCTTTTTAGGGTCTATGTCGTCATTTCCTATCCAACGGATAAACTGATACGGCAAGCCCTCTAAGATAATATCTACGTTATACTCGTTCTCAAGACGGTACTTCAAAACATCAAACTGAAGAACGCCTACAACTCCGACTATAACCTCCTCCATACCTGCGTCAAGCTCTTGGAAAATCTGGATAGCACCCTCCTGTGCAATCTGATTAGTACCTTTGATAAATTGCTTTCGCTTCATTGTGTCCTTCTGACGGACAAGTGCAAAATGCTCGGGAGCAAAGGTCGGAATACCCTTAAACTGAAATTTCTGATTAACAGAGCATATAGTGTCACCGATAGAGAAAATACCGGGATCAAATACACCGATAATGTCGCCTGCATACGCCTCCTCGACTACCTCTCTTTCTTGTGCCATAATCTGCTGTGGTTGTGATAGTTTCATTTTTTTGTTGCCCTGAACGTGGTAAACCTCCATATTTCTGTCAAATTTGCCTGAGCAAATTCTCATAAAGGCAATACGGTCACGGTGAGCCTTGTTCATATTTGCCTGAATTTTAAAAACAAACGCAGAGAAGAAGTCAGAAACAGGCTCAACTACACCGTCAAGACATTCACGAGGAAGAGGTGGTGTAGTCAGCTGCAAAAATTCCTCAAGGAACGGTTCAACACCAAAGTTTGTAAGTGCCGAGCCGAAGAACACAGGAGTAAGCTCACCCTTTCTGACAGCCTGCAAATCAAATTCATCGCCTGCACCGTCCAAAAGCTCAATATCATCAAAAAGCTCGTTTTTCTTGTCCGTTCCGATTATTCCCTCAAGCGAAGGGTCGTCAATGGAAATAACGTCCTTTTCTACTTCTTTTTGTCCGTTGTTTGCAGTAAAGGCAAGTACGTTTTTACTCTTTCTGTCATATACGCCCTTAAACTCCTTACCCGAACCGATAGGCCAGTTTACAGGACAGGTGTTAATGCCGAGTACGTTTTCAATATCTTCAAGAAGCTCGAAAGGATTTTTTGCGTCACGATCCATTTTATTTATAAAGGTGATTATGGGTATATGCCTCATAACACAAACCTTAAAAAGCTTAATCGTCTGATTTTCAACGCCCTTTGAGCCGTCAATTACCATTACTGCGGAGTCTGCCGCCATAAGCGTTCTGTAGGTATCCTCAGAAAAGTCCTGATGTCCGGGAGTATCAAGAATATTGATGCAGTAGCCGTTATACTTAAACTGCATTACTGACGATGTAACAGAAATACCTCTTTGCTTTTCAATCTCCATCCAGTCAGAAACGGCGTGTTTTGCAGTCTTTTTACCCTTTACAGAGCCTGCAAGGTTTATAGCTCCGCCGTATAAAAGTAGTTTTTCGGTAAGTGTTGTTTTACCTGCGTCAGGGTGAGAAATTATAGCAAAGGTTCGTCTTTTGTTTATTTGTTCTGCAATATCTGCCAAAAAAATACCCCCATAAGTTAAAATATATCTTATATCACAGTTATTCATTTTACTATTTTATCCGCTTGTTTGTCAATAATTATCAGAAAATTTATTGATATATAAGCAAAATCGAAAACGGCATCCGTCATATAGGCGAATACCGTTTGCTTTAGATATTTTTATAAACCGTATTTTGCTTAGTAGAAGAATTTAACAAATTTAATGTTATAAAAATCACAGGCTGTAAGGTCGTTTGTTCCGACTTCGTTTAAGAGTATATAGTTACCGCCGACACCGAGCAAAAAGCCTTCTTTTGTTACAATAGTACTTGAACCGATTAAAAATTCCACCTCAACACGTCTGCCTATCTGACTGCGTAAAAATCCGTTCATATACTGAATTGACTCTGTTGTAACGGGAAAAGGATTGCTGAAGTCGGTAATCAGATTGTTAAGCTGCGGTGTTGCAGCGGCAGCAGAGGAGTCAGTCTGAAGCTGTTCGTTTATTGTTGTTCCCTGATTTATCATAGAATAAGGCGTAGCTTCTGTTTGTTGCTGCATTGGCGGCACAGAAGGAGAAGTTTGTGGCTGTGTCGGCAAAAGACCTGACGCTGCCTGATTATAAGCTGCTATTTGTTCAAGACTCGGCACAATCGTCAAAGCATAAACATCAGGTGAAACAC
>CAMFTQ010000034.1 GCA_945988865.1 uncultured Anaeromassilibacillus sp. | reverse complement strand
GCAAGCAGATTAACAGCTGATTCTATAACGCTTCTTACCCTTTTATTTGCAACCTTTGACAGGAATACTGCGGTAAAAAAGCCAATCGGCACACCGATAAGTATTGCGCCCGCCGTACCGTAAACGCTTGTCAGAATAAACGGGAGTATTCCGTATTTCGGCTCGGCTGCCGTTGATGACCATTCTGTGCCGAAAAGAAACTCGACAATTCCGATTTCGGCAATAGCGGGAATACCTGAAATTATTAGATAAATGGTGATGATTAAAACACAGCCTACAGTTATAAGTCCCAGAATAAGGAATATAGCGTAAACAAAATTTTCAAATAATCTGTTTTTCTTCATAATTAACCTCAATCAATTAAAGCAATAACCGCACAATCAGAATGTGCGGTGTTGCCTTGAGCATCGGTGCGATATATTCGCCGATTATTATATGAACATTACTTTACAGGAACAACGCCTGAGTCTGTTATGATCTTGTTAGCAGCCTCGCTTGTGATGTAGTCAAAGAACTTCTGTGCGCTGTCTGATAACGCCTTGTCCTTGTTTGTTACAAGAACGAACGGACGCTGAATTACATATGTGCCGTCTTTGATTGTAGCTTCGCTTGGTGCTACACCGCCTACTGTAACAGCCTTTACCGTATCCTTAACTGAAGCAAGAGAAGCGTAACCGATAGCGTCTGGGTTGCTGCCTACTGTTGTGATAACATCGCCTGTTGATGTAAGCTCCTGACGATACTGACATTTATCCTTTGTATCTGTGATTGACTCAAAGCCATCTCTTGTACCGCTGCCAGGCTCACGTCCGATAAGTACAATTTCTGCGTCCTTACCGCCGACTTCCTTCCAGTTTTTAATCTCGCCTGTGTAGATTTTTGCGATTTTCTCTACGTCAAGGTCAGATACTGTGTTTGCAGGGTTTACAATGATTGCGATACCGTCTAAAGCAAGTGTTGTACCCTCAAGACCTTTTTCTTTTTCCTCATCCTTTAAGTCACGGCTTGAAAGTCCGATGTCACATCTGCCTTCAAGTACTGCCTGAATACCTGCGCCTGAGCCAGTAGCGTTGTATGTAACTGTAACGCCTGTATCAGCCTGATATGCCTCGGCTAATGATGTAATAACCTTGTTCATCGAAGTTGAGCCATCTGTAGCAACTGACTCATTTGATGAAGAACAACCTACCATAGCAGAACACATAAGAATTGCAGCAGCAAATAAACTAACGATCTTTTTCATAATCTAAGATCCCCTTTCACAATTTTACATATTTTGTTTTATTTTGTTTTTGTTTGCTTTTTTGCTACGGTTACATTCTAATAGCGCCTTGTAAAGTCCAAAAGCAGATCGGTGTAAATTTGATGTAAAATGAGGCTTTAGTGTGCTTTTTGAGTGTATAAAAGTCTTATTTGCACACTTAAATCAGACAGCAAAATATCATTTATCATTGATTAAACCCAACAGGCAATACAGCCTTGCTTTTAACACCTTTTTAATAAAACAAAAGCGCTCCGCCATAACAGCGGAGCGCTAATATTTATTTTATCAATCAATGTCTGTTGTTTCTAAAGTTTCGTCTGTCGCCTCTTGGCTTGCGGTTGCTGTCGCCGTTGTCCTCGGCTGTCATACCGTCAACCTCAATCAGAACGTCACGTCTTGACAGGTTAAGTCTGCCCTTGTCGTCAATTTCAAGAACCTTAACTCTGATAACATCGCCAACGTTTACAACGTCTGTTACCTTGTCTGTACGCTTAACGTCAAGCTGTGAAATGTGGCACAGACCTTCCTTGCCCGGTGCGATCTCTACAAATGCGCCGAAGTCCATAATTCTTGTAACCTTGCCTAAGTAGATTGCACCCGGCTCAGGGTCAACTGCGATAGTATTTACGATTTCGATAGCTCTGCGACACTTGTCTGCATCAAGACCTGATACAAATACCTTGCCGAACTCGCCGTCCTCCTCAATGTCAATCTTAACCTCGCACTGAGCCTGAATTTCTTTGATAACCTTGCCACTCTTGCCGATAACCTCACTGATTTTGTCGGCAGAAATTGTTGTTGTGAACATTTTCGGTGCGTACTTAGAGATTTCCTCTCTCGGCTGTGCGATAGCCTTGAGCATAATTTCATCAAGGATATAAAGACGTGCCTTGTGTGTCTTTTCAAGCGCTTCCTTTACCATCTCGGGAGTAAGACCGCTGATTTTTAAGTCCATCTGAATAGCTGTGATACCGTCGTGAGTACCTGCTACCTTGAAGTCCATATCGCCAAAGAAGTCCTCAAGTCCCTGAATGTCAACCATTGTCATCCAACGCTCGCCCTCGGTGATAAGACCGCAGGAAATACCGGCAACGGGAGCCTTAATCGGAACGCCTGCGTCCATAAGTGAAAGAGTCGAACCGCAGATAGAGCCTTGTGATGTTGAGCCGTTTGAAGAAAGAACCTCTGAAACAAGTCTTAACGCATAAGGGAACTCCTCAACTGACGGAATAACAGGAACAAGCGCACGTTCAGCCAATGCACCGTGACCGATTTCACGTCTGCCCGGACCACGGCTTGGCTTTGTTTCGCCTACAGAGTAGCTCGGGAAGTTGTAGTGGTGCATATATCTTTTTGACTCCTCACCGTCAATGCCGTCAAGAAGCTGCTGGTCCGATACAGGTCCTAACGTTGTGATTGTAAGCACCTGAGTCTGACCTCTTGTGAAAAGTCCTGAGCCGTGAACACGTGGGATAATACCTACCTCGGAAGCAAGCGGACGAATGTCGTCCATTCCTCTGCCGTCAACACGCTTCTGCTCGTCAAGTAACCAACGGCGAACTATTGTCTTTTGAGTTTTATACATACACTCGTCAATCTTTGCTTCGCTGTCGGGGTAAATCTCGTCAAAATGCTCGTGAACCTTTTCATAAATCGGCTTTAATCTTTCGTCACGAACAGTCTTGTCGTCTGTATCAAGAGCAAGCTTTACCTCCTCCTCTGCAAAAGCCTTGATAGCCTCGAACATATCGTGGTCAGGCTCGTTGCTCGGATAGGTAAACTTCTCTTTGCCGATTTCTGCTTTTATTTCTTCAATAAAGCTGATGATTTTCTGGTTAGCCTCGTGGCCTGCCATAATTGCGTTATACATAACCTCATCGCTTACGCAGTCTGCGCCTGCTTCAATCATAGCAATTCTTGTAGAGGTAGAAGCAACTGTTGTTGCCATTTTAGATACTTTTCTCTGCTCTGCAGTCGGGTTGATGATAAATTCATCGTCAACAAGTCCTACAGAAACACCGCTTATCGGACCGTTCCAAGGAATATCCGAAATAGAAATTGCGATAGAAGTACCTACCATAGCTGCAATTTCAGGTGAGCAGTCGGGGTCAACGCTCATTACTGTGCAGACAACAGAAACATCGTTGCGCATATCCTTAGGGAACAACGGACGTATCGGGCGGTCAATAACACGGCTTACAAGGATAGCCTTGTCTGTCGGTCTGCCCTCTCTCTTTAAAAAGCTGCCCGGAATTTTGCCCACCGAATACAGCTTTTCTTCAAAGTCAACAGAAAGCGGAAAAAAGTCAACGCCCTCTCTCGGCTTTGCAGCTGCTGTAACTGCAACGTGAACTGTTGTTTCGCCGTACCTTACAAGGCAGGCGCCGTTTGCAAGCTGTGTCATTTTGCCTGTTTCAACAACAAGCGGTCTGCCTGCAAAGTCTGTTTCAAAAACTCTGTAGTTGTCAAAAGTTTTTACCATTTTAAAATTCCTCCTGTAAATTTTTATATATCACAGGATTTTCCTCTGTCTTAGCAATAAAACCAAACGACAACCCTTATTGCTGTCATCTCGTTTTACCGCTAAAAAGCATTGGAAAAGCCTGTATATTACAATTTAAAATCAGTGCATTAAACCTAATTTAGGGCAAACAGCCAAAGCCGCTTGCCCTAATACAGAAATAATTACTTACGAATACCAAGTCTTGCGATAATTGAACGGTATCTTTCAATGTCAACCTTGATAAGGTAGTTTAAAAGGCTTCTTCTCTGACCAACCATCATCAAAAGACCTCTGCGGCTGTGGTGATCCTTCTTGTGAACCTTTAAATGCTCTGTAAGAGTGTTGATTCTCTTTGTGAGGAGTGCAATCTGCACCTCAGGAGAACCTGTGTCGCCCTCGTGAAGAGCATATTCCTGCATAATAGCTTGCTTTTCTTCTTTTAACATTACAATTCCACCTTTATAATTATTTGCCCAAAATTTAAAATCATTCACAGGTTAAGGTCGGTGTACGCCCTTTGGGCTTAGTCCAAAATCCGTGAAAGGGGCTTTAACCTCGATATTATATCACATAGAAATAAAAATGTAAAGATTTTTACAAAAATTTTTCTGCACAGCGTTTTGACAATAAAAACGTCAGCCTTAAAACATAGCTATCGTTTCGGCTTTATTCTTCTTCGCATTTAAAATCGTTTTCAAGAATGTTTTGGAGCTTTATTTTATCATCTATACTCATCTGACGTATTTTCATAATTATTTGCTTTTCGTATTCGTTCAGGTCGTAAAATTTTAATTTATTTATTGCAATTTTGCCCGAACCGCCGAATTCAGCCGCCTGAACATAAGCATTATCATCTGTCGGAAATAAATCAACAACGCTTACGTTAAATATTTTTGCAAGCCTTGAGATAGTTTCAATATTAGGTTCAGTCTTGCCGATTTCGTAGCAGGTATAGGTTGAACGGTCGATATTCAAAGCCTCGGCAACCTCACGCTGAGTAAGCTCCAGCTTTTTTCTATACATCGTAAGCAAATCACCGATTCCTTTTGCCATAGCAATCCCCTTTTCTATAATATAACTTCAAAAATTATTATATAAGACGAAATTCACATTTTAAGCATTTGTGGATTTTTTGCACAACCTCAAATGTTATAAAATTTCATTTTTGCGTGTTTTCCTTTGGGCAATACTTCACAATTATAATGCGCAGATTGCACAGTCAGAATACAGGACAAAACAACCGAAAAGACGGGACAGGCAGTGCGTTAAGGCGACAGCCGGCGATTGTAAGGTAACGCTTTTATTAACATTATACTAAACAACACCGGAAAAAAGGTGAAATTCGTCGCTTTTAAAATTGACAGTTAATTTAAAAAGATGTATTATACTTAAGAAGTTTTATTATGGGATGAGGGAGGTATAGAAATGGGCAGAAATAATTATATTGCCTATAACAAGCATCAGTATAAAAGACGGCGCAACAGACGCCGCACTATTAACAGAATTATTATTGTTGCCTGCTTAATTCTTGCATTATCACTTATTATCGGCGGTGTGGTGGCTGTTGTTCACCTTTGCTTTCCAAACAAAAGCAAGCCGGAAGAAACGCAGCCTTCAACCTCTGCTGTCACGCAGCCTGCTGCCCAGCCATCTACGGCTGAAGTAACGTACAGTCAGGAGGGGTTTTCTGCAAAAGCGCTTGTTCACAACAGTAAAGAAAACTGCGGCTACAGCGCATTAGTGCTTCAAGGCTCTGACTACAAAGCGTTTTACCCGAAAACACCGTCACAGGCAATAAACGATAAGTCAAAAAGCGACGCTGAGAAATTTGCAAATAACTACTTTACCGCTATGAAATCTCCCGTTAAATGCGCAGATTTTACGGCTACGCTCAGCGGTAATAATATGCTGTCCGTTGTTACTGATATTAAAGGCTTTAACGCAAAGGGTCAGGTTGAAACGGCTGACTATTTCACACGTGTATATACCCTTAATGCAAGCCGTGAGCTTCAGCGTGACGATATTTTCACTGAGGGCTTTTACGCATACGCAAGCGAACAGGTACGCAGTTATTTTAAAAACAATAAGGATACAAAGGACAAATGCTCCTCTGATAAATTTCTGAATGCAACAGAAGGCTACGGCGTTAATTTTGACCGTTTTTCTTTTGACGATAACGGTTGTACTCTGCATTTTGACAGCAAGACGCTGTTTGATTTTGACGGCGAGCTGTATGATGTAAAGCTCAAGTACGATGATATATCGGACTATATGAAGCTTGGCAAGGACGGAAACAGCAAGCCTGAGGAAACAGGTCCAACTTCTCCGCTTAATATTGACAAAAATGCCGCTGTTGATCCGTCAAAGCCGATGGTAGCTATTACCTTTGATGACGGTCCGTCATCTGAAAACACTCCGATAATTCTTGACACTCTGGAAAAATACAACGCAAGGGCAACCTTTTTTGTAACAGGTACAAATGCCGGATATTATCCTGAAATTTTGAAGCGTGAGGTTGCTCTTGGCTGTCAGATAGGCAATCACTCAATGAAGCACACAGCCTTTCCAAAGCAGGAAAATCCTGATATGCTTGCCGCCGTTGAGGGGGTAAACGATATTGTAAAGAAGGCTACAGGCGGCTATGAAGTAACTATTGTACGTCCTCCTTACGGAGAGGTTGACAAAAGAGTAAAGCAGGTGTTGTCTGATTATCCGCTTATTTTGTGGAGCATTGACACACTTGACTGGAGTACAAGGAACACTCAGTCAACCGTTGACAGCGTTATGAGCGAGGTTTATGACGGCGCAATTATCCTTATGCACGATATCCACGCAGAAACAGCGGCGGCTGTGCAGCAGTTTGTACCTAAGCTTATTGACGCAGGGTATCAGCTTGTAACGATAGATGAGCTGTACTACTACAAAAAAATGCCGCTGACAACAGGTGAGGTTCACTGCGAAGTATTTGAATAACAAAAACAACAGCTTCCCCATAAAAATTGACGATGTAATGCCACAAATCGGCACTACATCGTCTTATTTTTTGGGTTGTTTTTATAAGCTATAGCTGTTTTGGATATTCCCGTCAAAATCCTTCCACAAAAATGTATCGTCACAAAGCGTCATATATCCGTTATGACTGTTTTCCTTTGGGATTGATACAGAGCCGGGGTTCATATACGTAAATGTTCCAAACTCAATGCATTTCGGCACGTGCGTGTGACCGCAAAGCAAAATATCTCCGTTATGAAGCGGTGGTAAAGCGTCCTCATTATACTTATGACCGTGCGTTGCAAAAATCATTCTGTCTTTTACGTAAA
>CAMFTQ010000033.1 GCA_945988865.1 uncultured Anaeromassilibacillus sp. | reverse complement strand
TGCAATTATTACAAAAATACTCAGCCTTGAAACAAGCTTGTTAAGGCTTGTAAGCCTTTGCGCAACCTCACGTCTGCTGTTAACAGTGTCAACTCCCTCTATCTTGAGAATACTTTTCACTGTTTCGTCGTACTTTGACAAATCGTCCATAGTCACGTTTACAGCATTTGGCAGAGGGTTGTTTTTGCCCTGCATATTTTTAAAAACCTCTTCGCCTAATACCTCTTTGTATGTAAGGATAGCGTCCTCCTTTGAGTAAAATTCAACCTTTGTGACGTTTTCGAGCTTATTTATCTCTTTTGCAATATATGTACCCTTAAGCTCGTCTATATTATCGTCAAGATATACTGTTGTCACGTTTGAGTCCCCGACAGATTCCACAACCTTTGCCACATTCATTGAAAGCAAGGCGGCGGTACCTGTCAGGACAAGGCAGGAAATTAAAACACCGATGGAAGCAATACTCATTATTCTGTTGTTCCAAACGTTTCTAAATCCTTCCTTTAGCAAATATCCCATACTGCCTATATTCATCTTAGTTATCGTTCCTTTCGCTTTTGTTATAAGCCTTAATCGTCAATTTTGCCTGTGTCGTTAATAATTCTGCCACGATCAATTTCTACTACACGCTTCGGAAAGCTATGCACAAGCTCGTGTTCGTGCGTAACGACAAGAATAGTAGTGCCTCTTTTGTTTATAGCTATCAAAAGCTGCATTATCTCGTAGCTAAGCTCCGGGTCTATATTACCCGTCGGCTCGTCAGCGATAATCATTGACGGATTGTTTACAAGCGCACGTGCAAGGCTTACCCTTTGCTGTTCACCGCCCGACAGCTCGCTCGGCTTGCTTTTTGCCTTGTGGCTCAGGTTTACAAGGTCAAGAATGTACGGTACACGCTTTTTAATAACGCTCGGTGGCGCTCCTACGGCTCTCATTGCAAAAGCCACATTGTCAAAAACGGTCATTTTGTCAATCAGGCGGAAATCCTGAAAAACAATACCCATAGTTCTGCGTAAATACGGAATCTGACGGCGTTTCATTTTGTTGAGATTCTGACCGTTTACGATTATTTCACCGCTTGTCGGCGTTGTTTCGTGCATAATTAGCTTTAAAAAGGTACTCTTGCCGGCACCGGATGCGCCCACGATAAAGACAAACTCGCCCTTGTCGATTTGCAGAGATACATCGTGAAGTGCGTCTGTACCTGTTGAGTATGTTTTTGAAACATTTTTAAATTGTATCATATTGGTATTCCTTTCAAATTATGGGGATAAACAAAAACGCTTTGCACGTATTGCAGAAAGCGACCACGTGCAAAGCAATTATAATTTTGCAAAGCTTTCACTCGGCAATAGCACGGGAGCTTCCCCTTTGCTTATCAGTATTTTGTTGGTTTAGCCGTTAAGTATTTCTTTACCATCAGGGCAACCTTAAAGACAATAGCGTCCTCAAATTCTCTTAAATCAAGACCTGTGAGCTTCTTGATTTTTTCAAGTCTGTAAACGAGTGTGTTACGGTGAACAAAGAGCTTTCTTGATGTTTCGGAAACGTTGAGGTTGTTTTCAAAGAACTTCTGAATAGTAAACAGAGTTTCCTGATCAAGGCTTTCAATAGAGCCACGCTTGAATACCTCTCTTAAGAACATATCGCAAAGAGTCGTGGGCAGCTGGTAAACAAGTCTTGCTATTCCTAAGCTGTCGTAATTGATGATAGTCTTTTCAGTGTCGAACACCTTGCCTACCTCAAGAGCTACCTGTGCTTCCTTGAATGAATGTGCAAGATCCTTGATGCCTGTAACGGCTGTACCTATGCCGACTACGCAGTGAGTGTAAAATTCGCTCGATAGCGTATCTACAATAGAGCTTGCGAGCTTCTCAAGGTCCTTGCCCTCGATGCCTGCTCTGATTTCCTTAACAAGTGCAATATCTGTTTCGCTGATGTTGATAACAAAATCCTTTGACTTATCCGGAAAAAGGTTTGAAACAATGTCATAAGCCGAAATATCTGTCTTTGAAACAATTTTAATCAGCATACAAACACGTGTAACCTCACTGTTAAAGTGAAGCTCTCTTGCCTTTAAGTAAATATCACCCGGCAGAATATTGTCAAGAATTACGTTTTTGATAAAGTTGCTTCTGTCGTATTTTTCGTCATAATACTGCTTTATGCTTGCAAGCGAAACAGCAAGAATCTGAACGTATTTTTGAGCATACTCATCATTACCCGAAACAAAAACTGCGTATTCACAGCGTGAACCGTTGCCGAAAGGCTTATATGTGCAGTTATCTACTACAAAGGAGGTAGCAGAGCTGAGCGACTCATAATTGATTGCCTCGTTCACCTCGCCGATACGGCCAAGCTCTGAGCAGGCGATAACTACCGATGTTTCGTCAACAACGCCTACCGTTCTGTCGATAGCGTCTTTCATTTGATGGATAACTCCCTGAAATAATCTGTTGGACATAATATTTCCCCCGTTTATCAAAATAAGATGATGCCTAAGGTCATACCGCACAAATAAATGTGCTGTCTTAAAGTAAAGCTGTAATAAATCTGTCTTTTAAATAAAAAAGCAGACAGAAGCCTAAGTCCCGATAACGTAAACCTACCGAAAACGACAGTATATTTACGGTTGATTTGAGAACTTTTAAAATATACATATATATTTTACACAAAAATAAAGAAAATTGCAACCTTTATTTCAAAGTTTTTATAATTTTTTATCAAATATGACGAAACAGGAGATTTTTGTCGCAAATATGCAAAAAAGGGCGGATTTTCTCCGCCCTCATAAATATTGTTATTGCTCTGTTTTGTGGACAAATACAGGCAGCCTGTACTGCTCCTTGTAGCCACGGTACTTTTGCATATACTGAGGCATTGTTTCACGTACCTCTTTGAGGTATTCGTGAGTATCAAGGCTGTTTCTTGCTGTTTCTATCATACAAACGGCAATGTTTGAGCAGTGGTCGCTGACACGCTCGGCGTTTGTAACAAGGTCGTTGAAGATAAAGCCTAACTCAATGGTGCAGTCGCCCTGCTGAAGTCTTTCAACGTGGTGAGCCTTGAGCTTGATTTTCAAATCGTCAATTACCTGCTCAAGAGGTTCAACACAGGTGGCAAGGTCAATATCTTTTGCACCGACTGCATTTACCGTTATGTCGAGAATTTCTGTTACGGCACTCAAAAGAACTTTAAGCTCTGCCATCGCACCATCAGAGAATTTAACATTCTTTTCGTGCATCTCCTTGGCTGCTCTTAAAATGTTTACCGAATGGTCGCTTATGCGCTCAAAGTCGCCTATGCTGTGCAAAATTCTTGTTATCTCGTGGCTGTCCTTGTCGCTAAGATTTTTATTACCTAAACGCACAAGGTAAGAGCCGATAACATCTTCATAAACGTCTGCCTTTTTTTCACCGTCTATAATTTCCTCTGCAAGCTTTTCGTCATAATTTTCAACGCAAGAGAACGATTTGATAATAACGTCCTTTGCGATGTCTGCCATTTCCATAGTGAGCCTTGAAGCCTGCTCAACAGCTACTGACGGAGCATTGAGAAAACGTGGGTCAAGAAACGGCACACTGCGGTCGAACTTGTCCTCTTTGATTGTCTTTTCTGCGATTTTGACAATAAGCTTGTTAAACGGCAGTAAGATCATTGTTGCAGCCACATTGAATATTGTGTGGATAACAGCAATACCGGCGGCATTTATTGACTTTGTTACAAAATCAAGCTGAACAAATGCGTTGATTGAATAAAAGAGAGCCGATATTACAACTACTCCAAGGACATTGAAATAAAGGTGAACAAGCGCCGCTCTTTTTGCATTTTTCTTTGCGCCGATACAGGAGATAAGCGCTGTTGCGCACGTACCGATATTCTGTCCCAAAACGATAGGAAATGCGCTTGCAAAGGTAACAGATCCTGTAGCCGACAGCGCCTGTAAAATACCGACAGAGGCAGACGAGCTTTGAATAATCGCCGTAAGCACTGCACCTGCAACAATACCTAAAAGGGGATTATTTGAGAAGGTAAGGAATAAATCTGAGAACCACGGCTCGTCAGCCAAAGGCTTAACGGCGCCGCTCATCGTTTCCATACCAAACATAAGTACTGCAAAGCCGATAAGGATATGACCGATGTCTTTATGTTTCTGTTTATTGCTTGCCATAAGCAGCACAATGCCGATAAAAGCTAAAAGCGGAGAGAAATTCACAGGCTTCATAAGCTGCATAACAAGGCTGTCGCCTTGAATACCCGTAAGGCTTAACAGCCACGCCGTAATGGTAGTACCGATATTAGCGCCCATTATAACGCCGACAGCCTGACCTAACTGCATAATGCCGGAGTTTACAAAGCCGACAACCATAACGGTAGTAGCAGATGAGCTTTGGATAACCGCCGTTACGCCTGCACCCAGAATTACTCCCTTTATCACACCCGAGGTGAGCTTTTCAAGCGTTTTTTCAAGCCTGCCGCCGCCGAGCTTTTCAAGACTGTCGCCCATTATGTTCATACCAAACAAAAAGAACGCCAGACCTCCCAAAAGCTGAAAAACAGAAAAAATATCCATATTTTTCTTTCCTTTCTGACTAACAGTGAATTAGTTGGAAAAAATACAATTTTACTTTTGCTATGAATAAAAAGTGTAAAAAACTGTTTGCACATTTAATGCAATTATATCACACATAAAAGAAATTTACAACGAATTTAGAACAATTTTATTTATGTAAAGACGATTTGTTGTCTGTGATATATTTTTATAATTACGGCAATTTTTTTGAAAGCAATAAACAAAAAATGCAGGAGAACCTTTGTCCCCTGCATATTGAATATAAAGTATTTATATTACGGCTGCTCTTTTAAGGCGATTGCGTGTCTGCCGAGCTGTTCGTATCTGTAGAAGAATAATTCACGGTCATACTCCTGTACTCCTGTCAGCGGATCGTGTACCGTCACATAATATTCATCATACGAAACAAGCACCATACAATGCTCGTTGCCCGGCCACTGATAATACTCGTCTGTGTATATTTCTCCGTCTTTTATATACCAGCCGCCTGTGTCGACAAGCTCAAGCATACCTATTGTTGCCCAGATGCAAAGAGGTATGCCACTGTCTATAAGGCTTAAAATCTGCGTTTCGTCTGCATTATCAAGACATACGGCATAATGACTGCCGCTGCGACTGTCTATTAGCGACTGCATAGCTTCTGCCACTGCACCCGACAAAGCACCGTAGCCCTCATCAGAATACGGATCTCCGATAAATGCGCAATCAGGGTGAGGAGCATATTCTTTGCCGTTGTACTGTTCAAAATATCCCTTAGGCAAAGCGTCGGCAACCGCCTCCTTGTCTGCGTCATATCCGTAAGCCTGCAACAGCATAGCGGCGGCTGTAGCCTCGCACCCTGTCGGCAGCTGCGGATACTGATAGATCATCGGAACGGACTGCACAGGCAGAGCAAAAACAAGATTTTCGGGAAGTGTGTGCGGCTGTGTTGTCACCTCGGTAACATCAGCCGTATTTCCAAGCAGAGTTTCATCCGTTTTTGTTTCTTCGTCTGACGCTGTGCCGAGTACGTCCTTTGACGTGTTTATATAAACACTCAAAAAACCGTTGCAGATAACACATAGCACACAGATTACAAGAACGTACGACAGCACAATAAACAGCCGCCGTTTTATGCGCCTAAAAGTCTGTTTTTTAGTGCGCTTATTACTGTTTTTTCTTTTTTTCATATTACCTTTCCCCAAAAGTAAAAAAGCCTTTTCTTTACTGCACCAATATTATAATACGTTATTGTATCATAAAAGCATCTTTTATAAGAATTTTTGGTGAGTAATATGCAGAAAACCCGCACCTGTCAGTCAGAGGTTTCTCTGCCTAAGGTGCGGATTTTATCAGATTTTGTTTCCTGTTCTTAATAAATCGGTATGCTTATCGCTTTTGATTGCTACTAATGCAATACCGTTTGACGGAATAAATATTTTGCCGTTGTCAAGGATTGTACCTAAAAGCGGTTTGCCGTTTGCGTACCCCGGCAGTGCGTCAATAGTAATATCTGTAAAGCCTGAGTTGAATGCGCAGTATAGTGCTGTATTGCCGTCACAGCGGATATATGAAAGCAGTCTGCCCTGATTGAGAACAGGGACAATGTCGCCGTCCCACAATGCACTGCACGATTTTCTGAGATTACCGAGGTCCTTGTGCCACTGAACAAGCTCCTGATTTTCTTTGCCCCAAGGATAACCGCAGCGATTAAACGGATCACGATAACCTTGCATACCTGCCTCGTCACCGTAGTAAATACAGGGGAAGCCGGGGAGCGTGAACTGAATTGCAACCGCAAGCTTCATAAGGCGAACTCCTCGCTTGTACTGCTCGGGAGTCATTCTTGTGTTTGCCTGCCACGCTCTGTCCCTGCCGTTTAAGCTTTCGCCCGCAAGCATTGTAATGGCACGTTCTGTATCGTGAGTTGATAGCAGGTTCATAAGCACACGCAAAACAGGACGGGGATAATTTTCTACAACGCTCATAATGGTGTCAATAACGTATTTTGCGTCTGTTCCTCTGATAAAATCAAGAATTGCATTTCTGAAAACGTAGTTCATAACAGAGTCAAGCTGTTCGCCAAGCAAAAATTTACGTCTTGCTCCGTAGCTTTCCTTGTTAGAAGCGTCCTCCCATACCTCGCCGATTACAATAGCGTCCGGATTTTCTTCCTTTACCGATTTTCTGAGGTTTTCAAGAAATTCATCGGGCAGCTCGTCTGCTACGTCAAGTCGCCAGCCACTGTTGCCGTCACGCATCCATTTTCTGACAATTCCGTTTTCACCGTTTATATATTCGTTAAATTCGGGTGAGGTTTCGTTTACCTCAGGTAACGTATAGAAGCCCCACCAAGAGTTATAATTCAAAGGCCAATCGTTAAACTTGTACCAGCTAAAGTACGGTGATTCCTTATCTCTGAAGGCACCGCCATCGCCGTATCTTCCGCTTCTGTTGAAATATATTGAGTCAGAGCCTGTGTGTGAGTAAACACCGTCGTTAATAACGTGAATACCACGTTTTTTTGCTTCGGCGCAAAGCTCTATAAAGTCCTCCTCTGTACCGAGCATCGGATCAACCTTGCTGTAGTCGCCCGTATCGTAGCGGTGGTTTGAGTATGCCTCTACAATCGG
>CAMFTQ010000032.1 GCA_945988865.1 uncultured Anaeromassilibacillus sp. | reverse complement strand
AAAGTAAAATTTACATAGCAATCAGCTTTTGAATTTCTGTTGCATCCTTTATCGACACATTTTCGTCTATATCTACATCTGCACAGTCCATTTGCTCGTCACTAAGGCTTACAATATCTGCCTTGAATTTTTGCAGAATTGTCGCATCGCTTATAGTTACCTTGTCATCACCGTTTAAGTCACCCTTCATATTGCGTGTCGGGATTTGCAGAACATCGCCATATGAAGCGGCATAGCACTTGCTCGGTATATAGAAAACAACCTTTTTGCAGTCGATAAATGAAGTGCGGTCAATGGTCACAACAGAATCGGGGATTGACACAGCCGTTATATTCTCACAGCCTGCAAAGGTGTACGGAAAAATCTCGATTACATTGTCACAAAGCCTTACGTATTTAAGAGCCTTGCAGTTTGCAAAAACACCTGCGCCTAAGTGCTTGAGCGACTTTGGCAAATTCACCTTTTGGAGCAAAGTATCGGCAAAGGCGTTATCGTCAATAAAATACGTCTTGCCGCCGAATTTAACGTCAGACAAGGCTTTGCAACCGGCAAATGCGCTCTCGCCTATCATATATGTACTGTCTGACAGCTCAACCGCTTTAACGGTAATGTTGCCAGAAAAAGTAAGCGGTGCAATTACATTGACCGCTGACGGAATTTTAACGCTTTCGTCTTTTCCTTTATACTTAACAAGTATTCCGTTGCCCTCTACCACAAAATCTCCGCTGTAATCTGCAAGCCACCTTGTGCTTTCAAAGGCGTTTGCGCCTATTGACGTTACAGTTTTTGGGATCGTAATATTTTCAAGACTTTTACAGCCGTAAAATGCTTTTTCGCCTATCTGCGTTACACTGTCGGGTATAGTGACGGCAGTTACCGTATTGTTATCGGCAAAAGCGTTCGGTGCTATTGCCGTAACAGAGGACGCAACTGTAATTTCAGTTGATTTACTGTTGCACCTTACAAGCACATTGCCGACAGTCATAAAATCGTCACTGTTATTATCAAGAAATTTTGTAGATAAAAAAACGTCTGTATCAACAAAATTAACGCTTGACGAGTTATTAACTGCTTCAAGCGAGGTGCAACTATAAAACGCTTTTTTGCCGATATAGTACACTCCGCTGTGGAGCGTAACAGACTTGATCTTCGTGTTGCCTTCAAACGCACTGTCGCCGATGTAGTAAACCTGCTGTGGAATTGTAACAGCTTCGGCTGTGCCGTTATAGGCAGTCAGCACACCGTCTGTAATAACAAACTCCTGATCTTGCGTCGCATTGACAGTGGGCAAAGAAAAGACGGTAATTATCAAAAGCTGAATAATCGCAATTGTCCTTATCAGTTTTTTCATAAATACCGCCTCCATATTATTATTTTTAGTTTTAAAGCTATCCGCTTAATTTCTTGGGCTGTTCTCTATTTCCATAATAAGTCTGTCGATTTCGCTCATTCTTTGCTCTAACGGACTTTCAGCTTTCCTTTCAGAAGATACAGGCTCCTGTACCGGTTCAGCCTTTTCACTTTCGTTATAAACAGGCTCTTCATCCTGATTTTCAGCAGGTTGTTCTTCTTCCTTAACAAAATCCTGTTCTACAGAAGTTCTGACAAAATCCTCTTTTCTTGTTTTTTCTGTGCGAGCTTTCGAAGCTTTTTCTACTTCCTGATTATTCTCGGTTGTAAAGAAAATATAATCGTCATCAAAATCACTGCTTGTATTAGTTGGTTTTTTCGACTGTTTATTGATATCCTCAAATTCATCGTCATCGTATGATTCATTATACTGTGCGTTTTCTTCCTCAAGCTGTTGCAGAAGCCCCTTGTTTTCTTCTATTGTCTTTGCTTTTCTTGTAATCGTTACAAGGTTGCTCAGAATAAGCAGAGCGAACAACAAAAACTCTAAAAATTCAACGTCAAAAATCGACTTGATTTCACTCATACCGAGCGCAATATATGTAATTTTGCTCATACAACAACCAAACAGCATTACCATTGCCGGCAAGCCGTAAACAAAGCAGGACTTGACGGGATTTTTGCCCGACATAACAGCAAGCACACTTGCCATAAAGAAAAAGTAAAATGTCAGCAGAATGTATGCGATAAGGTCCGTCATATCTATGGAAGTTACAGAATATGTAGTGTATCCCCAGAAAATCTTAAATGTACGCACACAGCACCAGACAGCCGGCATAAGAATAAGCACAGACATACCCATTGTGTAGTTTTTGCCCTTTAAAAAGCCTGTGCCGATAACGATAAATGCAACAGCCGCTATGACAAGCAACAGAATATCAATTACGCCAAGCACCTGAAAATCGCCTGATGAAAGGCAGTTAATCACAGTTGTGGCACAATCGGCAGAAAGCGCAACGGCGATAAGGTAAGACAAAATACCCGACACGGGATTTTTACCGGATATGTAAATGCCTGAGGTCTTTTTGTCAATAAGGCTTAAAAATCCGCAGATAACAAGAAGTGCTGCCGCTAAAACAGCCGACGTGTATGCAACGGAAACACCTGTAAGTCCGAAGGTGCTTTGTCCCTGCGACTGAAAAACAGGCTGTGCAATCCTTAGAACTGCAACTGCAATAAATATCGGAATGAAAAAAATCCACGATAGCTTAATTTTCATAGCACATAAAATCTCCTTTTCAAGTTATAAAAAACACATTACAGCAATATAATGGTGATAAACTATACTCTTTTATTCTAAGTCAAACAGGACTGTATGTCAAGAATAATAGATAATTTTTTGTCGGAAGGAATTTTTATAATGAAAAAAATCGCCGTTTTGCTTTTACTGCTTTTAATACTTGCGTTAGTTCCGCTTACTGCGTTTTTTGATTTTTCTCCTGCAAAAAAGACAAGCAGTGAGAATAATTATGAAACAAATGACAAATCACAGTCTTTGGCTGAACCTGCCGTTATGTGTGCCGCTGTTTATTTTTCGGAGGATTTAGAGCCTGATACACTAAAGGCGTTATGCCTTGTTTGTCAGAATAATTGCAGAGCAGACAAAGATTATATAAAAAACAGTGAAAATTATCTGAGCGATAATTCTATGAAAGAAAGATGGAAACAAAGCTACAGCAAAAATTTAAAAAAGCTGCGTGATGCTCTTGACGCTGTTAAAAATATGAAAATCACTTATAACGGCAAAGAGGTTATTATCCCTCTTTCTTACATATCAAACGGCAAAACTGCAACAGATGACGAATACCCCTTTTTGCAAAGCGTAGCGTCGCCATGGGATAAAATTTCTACCGAATACTCAAAAAACGGCAAAAGCCTTGGTGTGAGCGTTTACGGAATGAATCATATAATAAAGCAGGGCAAAGCCTTTACGACTGCCCTGCTGTGGTATTTGCCCGAATTTGAGATAACAGAAAAGTAAATCTGAAATCACATCTTTCTGTAACGTTTTACATTTTTGTTTTTCTTTTTTCTGTTGTTATAAAGCGACGTTACAAAAAGATAAAGTGCAAACAGAATTATAATCAGAACCATAGCAATTATAAACCAGTAAGAGGTGGCTATGTTTTTGATAACCTCTAATGTGTAAAGAAGCTCGCTTCGCTCTACCGTTTCATCTGCTACAAGGTTGATTTTTTTAATCTCTTGTCCCTTATACAATACCTTTGCAGTGCCGAGAACATCGCCCTGCTTTATCGGAGTATCTACAATTTCCGATATGCTCGGCTCGATTGTAATATCCTCCTGCTTTGTGTCATTAGGCAGAATTTCAGAAATATCATCCTGCGGTACTAATTGTATGCTGTCCTTGTTCCACGCATAGTTGATTTTTTGCTCGCATACAGGCGTTGTTTTGGTGATAATCGGGTTAAGCTCAAGATTTAACAGTGCCCATCTGAAAAGCTCTTTTGCGTCAATCATAGCACCGTTTGTCTGTGTTTCTGCATTTTCGTCATACGGTGCGTGAAATAAAATACATATATACGCATAGCCGTCTGCCACTGCCGTAGTTACAAGACATCTGCCTGCTTCGTTTGTCGTGCCTGTTTTGATGCCCTGAGCATACATATAATAGTAATCTCCGCCTCTGTTCTCGTCAATCAGATAGTTTGTTGTTACAAGCGGATAATCGTCGCCCTCGCAGTAATATGTAACAGTATTTGTAATTTCTGCAAAATACGGAAGAGATAACGCATAGGTTGCAATCTTATACATATCTCTTGCCGTTGTGTAGTGATTATTGTCGTGAAGTCCGTGCGGATTTACAAAATTTGTATTCTCACAGCCTAACTCCTTTGCCTTTGCGTTCATCATATCGACAAAGGTCTGCATATTTCCGCCGCCTACATAATAGCCGAGGACTAATGCGGCATCGTTACCGGAGGATACCATCAGACAGTGGAGCAAATCCCACACCGTCATCTTGTCGCCTACGTGGTATGACAAGCCCGACAGAGAGCTTCCTGTTCCGCTTAGCTCGTCTAATACCTCTTGCTTTACTTCTACTCTTGTGTTTTTTATATCCTCAACATTTTCGCTGACGATAATATATGTCATAATCTTTGTTGTCGAAGCCGGATAACGCTTCTGATCTGCGTTCTTTTCAAATACAGTTGTGTTTTTATCCATATTGACAAGCAAAATGGAGTCTGTGACGGTCTTTACCTTACAGCCGTAATCAACCGCTGCAAAAGATGTCACACTGCCAAACGCTATAATCAAAGCCATAATGACCGAAACTGTCGCTATAAATTTCTTAAACATAATAATGCTAACCTCACATTGTGTAGTAATACCTATATAATACAACAAAACTTACAAATAATCAATCATAATAAGCTTATTTCAGTTAAGCGTGTTCTCGCCTGCCTTTGACATAAGCCTGCGTATTTCTGCTCTTATGCCCTTGAGCCGTTCATCGCTTAAATCGGGAGATATTCTGATTATCTCTTCTGCTGCCTGCTGTGATACGGCTACGCTTTGCATATCTGATAAATCGGCTATAGAAAGCGTAGGCAAGCCATGCTGTCTGCTGCCGAAAAAGTCGCCGGGGCCTCTTAGCTTTAAGTCCTCGTCTGCAATTTCAAAGCCACTGTTTGTTCGGCACATAACAGACAACCGCTTTAACGTATCCTCGCTCTTGCTGTCAGAAAGAAGTATGCAGTATGACTGCTCTTGTCCTCTGCCTACTCGTCCTCTTAGCTGATGAAGCTGAGAAAGTCCGAAGCGTTCTGCATTTTCTATCATTATAACCGTTGCATTTTTAACGTCTACGCCGACCTCTACAACGGTTGTAGCCACAAGCAGAGATATTTCTCCGTCTGCAAATTTCTGCATAACGCTTTCCTTATCCTTTGACTTCATTTTACCGTGAAGCAAGCCGACAGGGTAATCGCTGAATTCATCAAGCATAAGTTCGGCGGCGTATTCCTCGGCGGCGGCAAGTGGCAGCTCGCCCTCCTCTACTAAAGGACAGATTATGTAACAGCAGTTGCCCTTTTTAAGCTCATTTTTAATAAAGCTGTAGGCTCTGTGACGTTTACCTGCGTCTATAAGATACGTAGCTACCGCCTTTCTGCCCGGCGGCAGCTCGTCAATTATACTTATGTCAAGGTCACCGTAGATGATAAGTCCGAGCGTTCTGGGGATAGGCGTTGCGCTCATAACAAGCAGATGCGGATTTTCTCCCTTGCCAAGGAGCGCACCTCTTTGAGCTACGCCGAAGCGGTGCTGTTCGTCAGTTATTGCAATACCTAAGTTTTTAAATTCGGTATCCTCTGTAATCAGTGCGTGAGTGCCTATTACAATATCTGTTTCACCGCTTGCAAGGCTTTGTCTGATTCTTCTTTTTTCTGTAGCTGTGGCTGAGCCTGTGAGCAGAGAAATGTTAATATTGCAGTTTTTAAAAAGCTCGCAAAAGCTGTTGTAATGCTGTGTGGCAAGTATTTCTGTCGGCACCATAAAGGCACACTGGTAGCCGTTTTTTGCCATTGTATAGCAAACAGAGGCGGCAACCGCCGTTTTACCTGAGCCTACGTCACCCTGCACAAGCCTGTTCATAGATGTTTTTTTATTCATAACATCATTTATGCAGTCGGTAATAGCTCTTCTTTGTGCGTTTGTCAGCTTAAACGGGAGTAGCTTTTCAAATTCATCGCTGTAGCTTTTTGTGACCTTAACGGCTGTTTCACTTCTGCGTTTGTTTTTTAGATTACGCAAGCCTAAGTTTAATATCAGAAGCTCCTCAAAAACAAGCCTGTGCCTTGCTTTCTTTACATCCTCGGCGCTGTTTGGCTGATGAATATTCTGCAAAGCAAAGCGTAAATCGCACAGGCTGTACTCCTGTCTGATAAATTCGGGCAAAGGGTCCTTTATGACATCGGGCAGCATAGAAAGCGCCTGTCTGACACAGCCCTCTATTATTTTGTTTGACATTCCTGCCGTCAGATTGTAAATAGGGTGAACAGTCTGAGCATTTGACACGTGCGTAAGCGTCGGTGAAATCATCTGAATACCAAAATTGTCCTTTGTGATTTTTCCGTAAAAATAATACTGTTCGTCACGTTTTATCTTATCTGATATGAATCTGTTGTTAAAGAAGGTTATTTTGATTGCCGAGGTTTCATCATAAGCAGTAAATCTGACAAAATACTTGCCGTTCTTTGTGTAACCCTCTGTAACGGGGCTTGCAACAGTTGCCCTTATACAGCAGACCTCGCCGTTTTGTGCGTCTGCGATACTTACTGGCTTGCTCCAGTCCTCATATGCTCTGGGATAGTAGCGGATAAGGTCGCCCACCGATTTTACACCGAGCTTTACAAAAAGCTCCGCTCTTGACTTGCCTACTCCCTTTAGCTTATGAATAGGAATTTCAAATAATGACGACATCTTATCACCTGCCCTTATACAAATAAAAGTGGTTGTTTTTCAAAAGTTGGGGTTATACGTAGGCTCCCCTTAGCAAGGGGAGCTGTCGGCTTTGCCGACTGAGGGGATTGTGCTTTTCGTAGAAAAGCTGTCGGCATAGCCGACATATTGGCACAAAGCTTGTAGCTTTACTATAACCTTGATTGTAAGGTGAATTTTGTTCATCACCCACAACCCCTCCGGCACTTCGTGCCACCTCCCCTTACACAGGGGAGGCTTTTAGTAATCTCTTACCCCAACATTTGAAATATAACCTTAAAGGTAAAAACAACCGCCCGAAAAGGCACAGCCAATGGGCGGTTGGAAAATAAATCTT
>CAMFTQ010000031.1 GCA_945988865.1 uncultured Anaeromassilibacillus sp. | reverse complement strand
CTGTAAAGCATTTTACTTTACAGATGAGATTATACTATTATTTTACTGATATGTCAAGTGCTTTTTCAGTATAAAAATCAACTCAAAAAACGCCCAAAAACTGCTTGTAATTGGTAAAATATAGGTAAAAATACCTATGATAATTTTAAAAAACACTGCTCTATTGTAGTATTTTACAAAAATTTAAAATGTCTGTATTTTTTTTAGAAAACTGATGTAATTTGATTATTTTTTGTGGTATAATACACCTATAATCAGTGTTTATATAGTAGAAAACTGTTATTAAACAACAAAAATATTTTTTAACAAATATTATGTTGAAAACTTTTTTCCGATAATCGGGGTGCATTTTTACGGAACAAATAATAAGCATTGACCGAATGGAGCATGCAGTTGCGCTGTTTGGCAGCTTTGATGAAAATATTAAGCTGATTGAAAATAATTATCACGTTCACGTTGTAAGCCGTGACGGCGAGCTGAAAATTTCGGGAGATGCCGAGGGCGTTTCTAATGCCTGCAAGGTAATCACAAGCCTTTTATCGCTCATTAACAGAGGCGAACAGCTTTCTGACCAGAATGTGCGATATTGTATGTCGCTCGTTGACGACGGAAGTGAAGAAAAAATAGAACAGCTTGCGGGCGACTGCATCTGCATCACATCAAAAGGCAAGCCTGTAAAGCCGAAAACTATCGGACAAAAACGATACTGCTCTTGCATTAAGGACAATACCATTACAATCGGAGTAGGTCCTGCCGGCACAGGCAAAACGTACCTTGCAGTTGCTATGGCGGTAACAGCCTTCAGGGCAAAGCAGGTAAACAGAATAATTCTCACTCGACCCGCAGTTGAAGCCGGCGAAAAGCTCGGATTTTTGCCGGGCGATTTACAGAGCAAGGTTGACCCGTATCTGCGGCCGCTTTATGACGCACTTTTTGATATGCTCGGTGCAGAAACCTACAACAAATATGTAGAAAGAGGAAACATCGAGGTCGCCCCTCTTGCCTATATGAGAGGACGAACGCTCGACGATAGCTTTATTATTCTTGACGAAGCGCAGAACACCTCTTGCGAACAAATGAAGATGTTTCTGACACGTCTTGGCTTTAACTCAAAAATGGTAATAACAGGCGACATCACGCAGATTGATTTACCGTCAGGTGTCAGAAGCGGTCTTAAGGACTGTATGAGAGTACTCAAGCACGTTGACGATATTGCACAATGCACCTTTAACGAAAAGGACGTTGTACGTCACCGTCTTGTTCAGGATATTATCAAGGCTTATGAAAGAAATAAGGAGGAACGAAAATGACTAAAAACAAATTGCGTGTAATCATTTCCAACAAACAAAAGGACGTTGAAATCCCTACAGGTGTAAGAATGCTTGTCCGCCGCTGCTGTCATGCAGTGCTTGAGCTCGAAAACTTCGAGGGATATGCGGAAATCAGCGTAACCTTTGTAAACAACGAGCAGATAAGAGAGCTTAACAATCATTATAGAAACAAGGACTCTGCAACAGACGTTCTTTCTTTTCCTATGGGAGAAAACGGCAAGTATGACACAGACCTTGAAACAGGCGCAAAGATTTTAGGCGACGTTGTAATTTCTATGGAAAAGGTTGTAGAGCAGGCAGAGCGCTTCGGACACAGCCTGCAAAGAGAAATCGGCTATTTGACTGCACACAGCGTTCTTCACCTTTTAGGCTATGACCATATGACAAACCTTGAAAAGGTACATATGAGAGAAAAAGAAGAGCTTGTTATGAATCAGCTCGGACTGCCGGGTTCAACAAGCTACACTCTTGATGACGAATGAAACACCAGTTACAAAGCTTTAAATGTGCGGCAAGGGGCATAATATTTGCTATAAAGCACGAAAGCCATATGCGCTTCCATATTGTCGCCGCCGTTTATGTTGCTGTGTTTTCGTTATTTTACAGCTTTTCACCGTCACAGGTGGCAATTCTTGCGTTACTCATATCATCGGTTATTGCCGCCGAGGTATTCAACACAAGCCTTGAGGAGCTTTGCAACCTCGACACCGACAGCTATAATCTGCTTGCAAAAAATGCAAAGGATTTAGCGGCAGGCGCAGTTCTTGTTCTGTCAGTAGCGGCGGCTGTTATCGGCTTTATATTCTTTTTTGACCTTGAAATAGTCAGGGGGATAATTGCGTTTTTTGCCGTAAATCCCCTATTGCTTTTTGCACTTGTTTTGTCTGTTATTCTTTCGGTAATTTTTATAGCGCTCGGACCTGTCGGTTTAACAGATATTTTTTATAAGCACAGAAAGAAATAATAATCAAAATGTATCATCACAAAGCACAGCTTGTGGTGATATGCTTTTATATTGAAAGGATAAACTTATGAATCAAAATGATAAATCTGCATTTGTCGCTATTGTCGGCCGTCCGAACGTAGGCAAAAGCTCACTGCTCAACAGAATGCTCGGACAAAAGGTGGCTATAGTTTCAAGCAAGCCACAGACAACACGAACACGAATTATGGGTGTGCTGACAAGAGGAATAAATCAGCTTGTTTTTATCGACACTCCCGGTATGCACAAGCCAAAAACAGCCTTAGGCTCGTATATGGTGCGTTCGGTAAACGAATCTGTTGCAGGAGTTGACGTTTGCCTGCTTGTGACAGAAGCAGACCGTGACGTAACAGACACAGAGCTTAAGCTGATAGAAAAGTTCAAGTCGCTTTCTATGCCGGCAATCTTAGCGATTAACAAAACAGACACGCTGAAAAACAAAGAGGTTCTGATGAAGCAGATTTTAAAATACTCCTCCCTCTACGATTTTGAAGCAATAGTGCCTGTCAGCGCACAAAGCGGAAGCAACATTGACGAGCTGATAGCAGAGCTTGAAAAGCAGACAACAGAGGGCGGTCATTTCTTTGATGACGATACACTCACAGACCAGCCGGAGCGTGTGCTTGCCGCAGAAATGATAAGAGAAAAAATCCTGCGTCTTACAGATAAGGAAATCCCCCACGGCACAGCCGTTGTAATCGAAAGAATGAAGCAGAGAGAGGACTCCGACATACTCGATATTGACGCTACGATTATCTGCGAAAGAGCAAGCCACAAGGGTATTATAATCGGCAAAAACGGCTCAATGCTCAAAAAAATCAGCACCTTTGCACGTCATGATATGGAAAGCTTCTTTGAATGTCGTGTAAATCTGCAAACGTGGGTTAAGGTCAAAGAGGACTGGCGAAATCGTGACGGACTGCTTAAAAACTTCGGCTTTGACCAGAATGATTTTAATTAAACAGATAGTATTGTCAAAATTTTTAGTTTAATACATTTTACTCGGAAAATAAATCTAATTTTCTTTCTACAATTTCCCCTCTATATCACAAGTGATGAGATATATAATATTATTACAGCAAAGGCTGTAATATCTAAAAGGGGATTTTGTAATGGACGAAATGAATGCGTGGAGCACCTTTCTGACTACGGGAAGTGTGCTTGACTATCTAAGATATAAAGCAATTCAAGAGGAGAGAGAGCAAAATAGCCTAAACAGGTCGGAGGATAGTAATGAGGTTTTCAACGGACGGTCTGATTATAAAGGAACAGAATATAGGTGAAAAAGACAGGCTTGTTACAGCGCTGACTAAAAGCCACGGCGTAATCACCGCCTTTGTACGTGGTGCTAAAAGCATTAAAAACTCAAAATGTGCCTCAACCTCACTTTTGTGCTATTCCCGACTTGACATTTACGAAGGTCGGGACAGCTACATAATTGACGATGCAAAGAGTACAGAAATGTTTGTGCGCCTCAGAAAGAGCGTAGAAAATATGAGCCTTGCACAGTATTTCTGTGAAATTGCACTTCACCTCTTTCCAAGAGAACAGGACAGCTCCGAGTTTTTACGACTTATCCTCAACAGCCTTTATCTTTTAAGCAACGAAAAAAAAGAACCGCTGCTTATAAAGGCTTGCTTTGAAATGCGTGTGATGTGTATGTGCGGTTATATGCCCGACCTTGTAATGTGCAGCAGCTGCGGAGAATATGAGCAGGAGCAGATGGGATTTCTGCCAAAGCAGGGCAAGCTGATATGCGGCAGCTGTCTTGCAAAAAATCCTAATCACGATGCAATCATTATGAGCAGAGGTGTCACAACGGCACTTCGTCACACCATCTTTGCAGAATTTGAAAAGCTCTTTTCATTTACGATGTCAAAGCAGGGACTTATACTTTTGAATCAGATAACAGAAAGCTATATTGCAAACCATACAGAAAAGGACTTTCCCACTCTTGCCTTTTACAAGGCGATTAGTCGGGAATAATATATATTTATACGGGAACAAAAATATGAACAGACACTACAAAGCCTTAGAGCTTGACAAAATTTTACTTTTATTGGCAGGCGAAACCTCCTGCACTGACGCATACGAATCGGCGCTTGAGCTTTCGCCTAAAAAAACACTTAGCGAGGTGCAGTCGCTTTTACAGCAGACGCAGGACGCTTTTTCGCTTATAGGCAAATTCGGCACACCGTCATTCGGCTCTGTTAAAAATGTGACAAACTCACTTCGCCGTGCAAACGCAGGCGGTTGTCTTACTATGTCGGAGCTTTTGCAGATAAGCGAAGCTCTGCGTGTTATTCGCTCACTAAAGGAATGGCGGTCAAAATCCTCCGGAATTGAAACATCGCTTGACTTTCTTTTTGATGGTCTTGCAGTCAATAAGTTTTTAGAGGATAAAATTAACGGCTGTATTATTTCTGAGGAGGAGCTGTCGGACAACGCCTCCCCTACCCTTTTTGACATTCGCAGAAAAATCCGCACAGCCTCAAGCAAGGCACGTGAAACGCTCGACAAGATTATTCACAGCAGTACGTATCAGAAGTACTTGCAGGACGCAATCGTTACACAGCGTGGCGGCAGATACGTAGTACCTGTCAAGGCAGAGTGCAGAGGAAACGTGCCGGGACTTGTTCACGACACCTCTGCAAGCGGAGCAACCGTTTTCGTAGAGCCTATGGGCGTAGTTCAGGCAAACAATGACATCAAGGTGCTAAAATCAAAGGAAGAAGCAGAAATCGAAAAAATCCTTTTTGAGCTGTCAGCATCATCAGGCTCGTTTGCAGACGCAATAATCGGAAGCTACAAAAACCTTGTGGAAATCAACCTCATTTTCGCAAAAGCAAATTTAGGCTACAAGATGAAAGCCGTTATCCCCGTTATGAACGATAAGGGTGTAATAAATATAAAAAAAGCACGTCATCCGCTGATTGACAAAGAAAAGGTCGTACCCACCGATATTTGTCTTGGCGAGGATTTTGACACGCTTGTTATAACAGGTCCTAACACAGGCGGTAAGACGGTATCGCTCAAAACAGTAGGACTTTTAACGCTGATGGCTATGTGCGGAATGATGGTGCCGACAGACGAGGAAAGCAAGCTGTCGGTATTTCGACAGGTTCTTGTCGATATTGGTGACGAGCAAAGCATTGAGCAGTCGCTCTCTACCTTTTCTGCGCATATGACTAATATTATAGAAATACTAAAAACGGCAAACAGCAGTTCTCTTGCACTTATTGACGAGCTGGGCGCAGGTACAGACCCTGTTGAGGGTGCGGCGCTTGCAATAGCTATTCTTGAAAAGTTGCGTCAAAAGGGTGCAAAGACGGCAAGCACAACGCACTACGCAGAGCTTAAAGCATATGCGCTCAAAACTAAGGGCGTAGAAAACGGAAGCTGTGAGTTTGACGTTGCTACACTTCGCCCTACCTACAAGCTTTTAATCGGCGTTCCCGGCAGAAGTAACGCCTTTGCAATTTCACGCAGGCTCGGTATGGACGAGGATATTGTAGAAAGAGCAAAAGAGCTTGTATCTGCCGAAAGCCGTCAGTTTGAGGACGTTGTAGAAAGCCTTGAACAGCGCAGACAGGCTGTAGAAAAGGAGCTTGCAGACGCAAGAGCGTTGATGGCACAGGCACAGGCCGAAAAGGAATCGGCACAGCTTCAGCTTGAAAGCATAAAGCGAAAAGCACAGTCGGAAATCGACAAGGCAAAAAGCGAGGCTATGCGTATAACGTCAAGGGCAAAATCGCAGGCAGAAGCAATTATCGAAGAAATCGAGCAAGCGCAGAAGTCAAAGAGCATCTCTCCCGAGGACAAGGCAAAACTTCGCAAAAGCATCAAAACGATGGAGGAAAGCGCAGACCCTGTTGACAAGAAAGCACAGCAGTCCTACACTCTCCCCCGACCGCTCAAACAGGGCGACAACGTGCTGATTTACGATATTGACAAGCAGGCGGTTGTGCTTGAAACACCTAATAAAAATGACGACACAGTTCTTGTTCAGGCAGGAATAATCAAAACACGTGCCGAAATCAAAAATCTGCGTCTTATCGAAAAGAAAGAAACCTACAAATCAGCACCGCAAAAGAGCCGTACCGTTCACAGCAAGGTGGATATAAGACCGATGACGGAGGTTGATGTGCGAGGTATGACAGCGTATGAAGCGATTATGGAGGTTGACAACGCTATCGATAGCGCAATTCTGACAGGCATCAATCAGATAACCGTTATTCACGGCAAGGGTACAGGCGTACTTCGCAAGGAAATTCAAGCACACCTAAGGCATCACAAATCTGTCCGTTCCTTCCGCTTGGGAGTATTCGGCGAGGGCGAAAGCGGAGTTACTGTAATCGAGCTGAAATAAAAAGAGGAATTTATTATGGAAAACAACAATGATTTAAAGGATCTATACACGCCTATTTCGACAGAAAACGCAGGTGACGAGGATAATTCCGAAGAATTTGCAATCAGAAGAAAAAAGGGTAAAAGGCTGTTCTTTATAATATTTTTCAGCGTTATTTTTGTAGTCACCGCTTCATTTATTACGCTCTACACAATGGCAACCGACAGAACAAACGCAGACAAATTCACCGCAAAATCATCAACCGATATAATCAAACCGCTTGTGAAATCGTTTGCACTCGGAGAAACTGCCGAAATATCAGACGATATGCTAAACAGCTTTTTAACCTATTGTCTTAATTCATTTAATAAAGAAAACAAATCAAGCTCACCGCTTTCTATTCAGGGAATAGCAGTCAATTTTCACAAGGACAGTCCTGCTGACATATATGTAAAGACATCATATAACGGACTTGAAGCAATAGTAAACGCAAAGGCAGATATGACGCTTGACGAAAACGAAAAAGAGATAAAGCTAAAGCTGAAAGAGATTTATTTAGGCAGTCTGCCTGTTGAACCGGAGCTTTTTGTTCAGTACGCCTTGTCACAGCCGGGCATCCGCAAATATACAGACGCTCTCGGCGACAGCCTGGACATCTCTGAAAGAA
>CAMFTQ010000030.1 GCA_945988865.1 uncultured Anaeromassilibacillus sp. | reverse complement strand
GCCTTGGTATGGATATAGGAACAGAAATTCCCGCACCGAAAAAAATACAGACAAGCTGGGGATACTAAAATGCAGTTAATAGCAGATTTACACACACATTCAATAGCATCTACACACGCATTCGCAACAATTACAGAAATGGTAAAGGAGGCATCGGCGTTAGGACTTTTCGCCATAGCCATAACAGACCACGGCAGAACAATGCCCGGAGCGCCGGGAGCGTATTACTTTGAGTCGCTCCACGCTATACCCTCAACGCTCTACGGAGTACGTGTATTAAAGGGAATAGAAGCAAATATCACCGACTACAACGGAACTCTTGACGCTGACAAGAGATTGCTCGACAGCCTTGACTGGGTGGTAGCGTCAATGCACACCGTAACGCTTTCTGAAAAGCCGACTGTAGAAAAATGCACACAGGCATATCTGAGACTTGCAGAAAATAAAAATGTCAATGTAATAGGTCACAGCGGTACACCGTACTATAAATACGATTACGAGGCTGTTATACCTGTGCTTGCAAAAAACGGAGTGCTGATCGAGATAAACGATTCTTCCTTCAGATATAAAAAGGACTCAATGTCAAACTGCTGTGAAATAATAAAGCTTTGCAAAAAGCACAACGCAAGAATTTGTGTAAACTCAGACGCTCATTATTTCACAAGTCTGGGCAGAATGAACCATACTTTAAATGTATTAGAGGAGTTATCCTTCCCACCGGAGCTTGTAGTGAACAGCTCAATCAAAAACCTGACTGAATATATGAGCGAAAAGGGCATATCAATCGTTTAAAATATGCTCTACATAACAGAATCAATCGGAGGATTTATGAATAATTATAATGATTTTTGCACACAGCTTTCCGATTGCGGAATAAAATTTAAAACAAACGAGCCTATGAGCAATCACACCACCTTTAAAATAGGGGGGAATGCAAGCATTCTGGCTTATGCTCAGAATGAAACACAGCTTGTAAAAATATTAGACCTTTGCAAAATTCACAGCTTGCCTTACTTTGTACTTGGCAACGGCAGTAACCTTCTTGTCAGCGATAACGGCTTAGACTGCGTTGTTATAAGGCTTGACGGCGATTTTAAGCTGATTAAAAAAATTAGTGATACAACGCTTTACTGCGGAGCAGGTGCAACGCTTGCAAGGCTGTGCAAAACAGCGCTTTCATACGAATTGTCGGGACTTGAATTTGCGTGGGGAATACCCGGCTCTGTAGGCGGAGCCGCCTATATGAACGCAGGAGCTTACACAGGAGAGATGAAGGACGTAACCGTTTCCTGTACGCACATAACGCCTGACGGAGAAAAAGGTAAGCTACAGGGTGACGACCTTTGCTTTTCCTACAGAAACAGTGCATATAAAAAGAATAAATATATAATCACAGGCATTACCGTAAAACTTCAAAAGGGCGACAAGGACGAAATAAACGAAAAAATGCAGGACTTTATGAATCGCCGTAAGTCAAAACAGCCGATAGAGCTGCCAAGTGCCGGCAGTGTGTTCAAACGACCTGAGGGTAACTTTGCAGGCGCACTTGTTGAGCAATGCGGACTAAAGGGGTTAAGTATAGGTGACGCACAGGTAAGTCCAAAGCACTGTGGCTTTATAGTGAACAACGGCAACGCAACGGCTAAAGACGTGCAGTCGCTGATTGATAAAATCCAAAAAACAGTTGCTGAAAAAACAGGCGTTATGCTTGAACAGGAAATTATCAGTATAGGCTACTGACAAACGGCAAAACAAGGAGGTATTATGGAATTTGTAATCATAACAGGCCTGTCGGGTGCTGGCAAAACACACGCACTCCACTCGCTTGAAGATATAGGCTTTTATTGTGTAGATAATATTCCGCCGCAGCTTTTGCACACGTTTTACGATTTGTGCGAAAAAACAGCAGAAAACAGTATGAAAAAGGTTGCCGTAGTTGTCGATATAAGAGCAGGCGATTTAACAGATCCTCTTAAAATCGAACTGCAAAAGTTTGATGCAGAGGGCAAAAAATATAAAATCCTCTACCTTGACGCAAACACCGATGTGCTTCTCACAAGGTATAAGGAAACTCGCAGAAAGCATCCGCTTGCAGATTCCTTTTCAGGCTGCACAACAGAGGACGCAGTAAAGCTTGAAGAACAGCTACTGCACGATATAAAGCTCACTGCAAATTACGTAATAGACACGTCTAAAATTTCTGTAAAACAGCTAAAGCAAAGAGTCACTACGATGTTTACGGGCGACTTCACAAAAAGCCTTATTGTAACGTGCGTTTCGTTTGGCTTTAAATACGGCATACCGCTTGAAGCAGATTTAATGTTTGATGTAAGATGTCTGCCAAATCCGTACTATATACCGGAGCTAAAGCCGTTAACAGGACTTGACGAGGCTGTGCGTGAATATGTTTTAGGCTTTGACGAAACACAGCAGTTTATAGACAGGCTTTTACCGCTTATCGACTACCTTATTCCGCTTTACAAAAAAGAGTGCAAAAGCGAGCTTGTAATCGCCATAGGCTGCACAGGAGGCAAGCACCGTTCTGTTACAATCGCAAGACTTTTAAACAGCCATTTTGTAGAAATGGGGCAAAAGTCGGCAATCCAGCACAGAGATATCTGGAAAGCGTAATAAAGCGTACATAAACTCTTATCCTATGAAAGGTTGAAAAAAATGTCCTTTGCATCTACTGTAAAGAAAGAGCTTTGTCAGAATACCGCAACAGAGCTTTCAAAGCTAAAGGCAGAGTGCTACGCAATGCTCCTTTTTGCAAAGAGGTTTTCATATAACGAAATAATTTTTACAACAGAAAACAACTACGCAGCCGCACGTTTTGTCGATCTTATGACGATACTTTTTTCACCGCTTATCGAAAAGCAGACAACGCTCAAGGCGGTAAAAAAGAAAACACAGCTTTACACAATTAAAATCATAGACAGCCTTGAATGTGAAAAAATATTTACATATTTCGGCCACAGCAAAAGCGACGTCACACTGCGAATAAACAGGGCGAATATTGAGGAGGACTACAACAAGTCTGATTTTCTGCGTGGCGCATTTCTTGCCTGCGGTTCGGTAAACGATCCCGAAAAAAACTATCACCTTGAATTTTGCGTACCTTACAAAAGCCTTTGCGCAGACCTTTCAACGCTCATTCGAGAAATTGAAGAAACGCAGATTATTTCAAAGCAGATATTAAGAACAGGCAGCTTTGTAGAGTATATAAAAGACAGCGAGCAGATTGCAGATTTACTCACCTATATGGGCGCATATAATTGCGCTATGGAAATTATGGGCGCAAAGGCGATGAAACAGCTCAGAAATGTTGTAAACAGAAAAAGAAATTCAGAGGTTGCAAATTTAGGCAAAACAGCAGCCGCCTCCGCAAAGCAAATAAACGCTATTGAAAAAATCAAAAATAGTATAGGACTTGAAAGCCTGCCGCCACAGCTTTTACAGCTTGCAAATATCAGGCTTGAAAATCCCGAGCTTTCACTGCGTGACTTAGGGCAGATGATGTCACCGCCGATAAGCCGAAGCGGAGTTAATCACAGAATAGAAAAAATACTTGAAATAGCAGACAGTATAATGAGTAAGGAATGATTAAAATGGCAGACGAAAAAATGACCTTCGAGCAAGCCTCGCAGGAGCTTGAGAGAATAGTCAGACAAATGGAAAGTAACGATATAACGCTTGAAGAAAGTATGAGGCTTTACGAAAAATCCTTCACACTGATAGAGTATTGCTATAAAGAGCTTGAAAACGGCAGGGGCAAAATCGAAGAAATAAACAGCCGTATCAAAACCATAAAAAACAGCGGAGATGTTTTCTGATGAACGATATAAATACAATGATAAGCTTAATAGAAAATGCACTCGACAACAGCTTGCCGAGCGAAGACTGTCTTGAAGCAGAGCTTATAAAAGCTATGAAATACAGCCTGAAAGCCGGTGGAAAGCGTGTTCGCCCTCTTTTAACGCTGATGTTTGCAGACGCTTGCTCAGGTACGATTGAAGCTGCCTTGCCCTTTGCCTGTGCTGTCGAGATGATTCACACCTACTCGCTTATTCACGATGATTTACCCTGTATGGATAATGACGATTACCGCAGAGGCAGACCGTCAAACCACAAGGTTTTCGGTGAGGATATAGCACTGCTTGCAGGGGACGCACTTTTAACGCTTGCTTTTGAAACAGCGCTATCACAGGCAGATAACAATAATACAAGCGCAAAGGCGGCGTCAGTGCTTGCAAGATATGCAGGAGCTAAGGGTATGGTCGGCGGACAGACAATAGATTTAACATACGAAAATAAAAATGCGTCAGTCGATATTCTGAAAGAAATGGACGTTAAGAAAACAAGCGCACTCATAATGGCGGCCTGTGAAATGGGTTGCATAAGCGCAGGCGCAGACGATAAAAGGATTTCAGCCGCACGTGCTTTCGGAGAAAATATCGGACTTGCATTTCAGATAATTGATGATATACTTGACGTCACCTCAACCTCATCAGAGCTTGGCAAGCCTGTAGGCAGTGACGCAGAAAACAACAAGTCAACGTATGTTTCACTACTCGGACTTGACAAATGCAAAGAAATTGCAAACGAGCTGACAGAAAAGGCTGTAAGGTCGCTTGATGAATTTGAAAGCGACACCTCGCAGATAAAGGAATTCGCATTAAGCCTTTTAAACAGAAAAAACTAACGAAGAAAAACAAGGGATAAGGAAGAAATAATATGGATACATATGAAATTCTTTCAAAAATTAAATCACCCGACGACTTAAAGCAAATGTCGTATGAAACGCTCGAAAAGCTGTGCGCAGAAATAAGAGCAAAGCTTGTTGAAACTGTTTCGGCAAACGGAGGACACCTGTCACCGAACCTCGGTGTAGTCGAGCTTACCGTAATGCTCCACAAGATTTTTAACGCTCCAAAGGACAGCATAGTCTGGGACGTGGGGCATCAGTGCTACACGCACAAAATGCTAACGGGCAGGTATGACAAAATCAATACAATCCGAACAGAAAACGGCATTTCGGGCTTTCCTAAACGCAGTGAAAGCAGTTATGACGACTTCAACGCAGGACACAGCAGTACGTCAATTTCAGCCGCCTACGGTATCGCAAGGGCAAAACAGCTTTGCGGTGACGACAGCTACACTATAGCGGTAATTGGTGACGGCTCATTTTCGGGCGGTCTTGCGTTTGAGGGAATGAACAACGCAGGACGTTACAACAAAAACTTCATTGTAATTCTGAACGATAACAAAATGTCAATTTCTCACAACGTGGGGGCCTTGGCACGTTATTTCACAAGAATAAGACTAAGACCCGGCTACCTGAGAACAAAGCAAAGAATAGACAAGGTGCTTATGCACACACCTGTTGTAGGTCGCCCGATAAGAAAGGTTCTTGTCAACAGCAAATCTCGTTTTAAGACGCTCGTTTATAAAAATACATTATTTGAGGATATGGGATTTTGCTATTACGGCCCTGTTGACGGTCACAATCTTCACGAGCTTAACAATGCGCTGACTGCTGTTAAAAAGCAAAAAGAGCCGGTTCTTTTGCACGTTGTAACAACTAAAGGCAAGGGTTATCATTTTGCAGAAAACGACCCGAAAAACTTCCACGGTATCGGCAGATTTGACATAGAGTCGGGCGAACCGCTTTCAAATACAAAGGGTTTTTCAGCCTGCTTTGGCGATGTTCTGTGCCGAATGGCGAATAAAGACAACAAAATCTGTGCCATAACGGCTGCTATGAAGCTCGGCACAGGTCTTGATGATTTTGCAAAAGGCTATCGTGAGCGTTTTTTTGACGTAGGTATTGCAGAGGAACACGCAGTTACCTTCGGCTGTGGACTTGCAAGCAGAGGTATGCTGCCTGTTTTTGCCGTTTACTCAACATTTTTGCAAAGAACCTACGACCAGCTCCTACACGACAGTGCAACGCAGAAGCTACACCTTGTGTTAGCTATAGACAGAGCCGGTATAGTAGGTGAGGACGGCGAAACGCATCAGGGTGTGTTTGACGTTTCAATGCTAAACTCAATTCCGAATGTCACTGTTTTTTCACCCTGTTATTTTGAGGAACTTGAGCTTTCACTTCAATCAGCAATTTATAAATGCGACAGCCTTGTTGCTGTGCGCTACCCACGTGGTACAGAGGGCTACAGACCGACTGACCTTACAAGCACAGGTATTAACTACGATATATACGGCAACAAAAACGCAAAAATCCTTATAGTGACCTACGGCAGATTATTCTCAGAGGCTTGCAAGGCTCTAAAAATGCTCTTAGCTGACGGAATAGACGTCTGTATTTTAAAGCTGTGCAAAATAAAGCCGATTGATAGCAGAGCAGTTAAATTTGCACTTGATTTTAACAGAATTTACTTCTTTGAAGAGGGTATCCTAAACGGCGGTACAGCGCAGATGTTTTGGCGTCAGCTTGCAGAGCTTGATTTTAAGGGCAGCTACAAGACTGTTGCCATTGATGATAAATTCATACCGCAGGCGACTGTTAAAAGCTCGCTGAAACAGCTTTCACTTGACAGCGAGGGTATGTATTCTGTTATAAAAGCAGATGAAAAATAAAAGAGGGAAATATGAAAAAAAGACTTGATTTACTCGTTTATGAGCAAGGCTTTGCAGAAAGCCGAGAAAAAGCAAAAGCTATAATAATGTCGGGCATTGTCTATGTTGATAATCAGAAAGCCGACAAATGCGGAACAGCATATGACGAAAACGTAAAGCTTGAGGTAAGAGGTGCAACACCGAAATACGTCAGTCGAGGCGGTTTAAAGCTCGAAAAGGCGATGAATTGCTTTGACATTACGCTTGAGGACAAAATAACAATGGATATCGGTGCGTCAACAGGCGGTTTTACTGATTGTATGCTACAAAACGGCGCAAAAAAAGTGTATTCAATAGATGTAGGCTACGGCCAGCTTGCATGGAAGCTAAGAAACGACAGCAGAGTAGTTAACCTTGAACGCACAAATATGAGGTACGTCACAAAGGAGCAGATACCCGATGAAATCGACTTTTTCTCTGTCGATGTGTCGTTTATATCCTTAAAGCTAATTCTACCTGTGGCACGTAATTTAATGGCAGAAAACGCACAGGCGGTCTGCCTTATCAAGCCACAGTTTGAAGCAGGCAGAGAAAACGTAGGTAAAAAGGGCGTAGTCCGTGACAAAAACGTACATATATCAGTTGTAGAGTCAATCTGCACATTTTGTCTTGAAAACGGCTTTGACGTGCTTAATCTTGACTATTCACCGATAAAAGGCCCCGAGGGAAATATTGAATATTTAATCCATCTAAGAAAAAGTCAGAACCCAAAGC
>CAMFTQ010000029.1 GCA_945988865.1 uncultured Anaeromassilibacillus sp. | reverse complement strand
CATCATATCACCGCCGTAAACTGTAAATTATTGTGGAATTTCCACGTCCTCATCATCTGCAAACTTTTTGTCAGGATAATAAATCTTCTGAGCTATCAATTCAGTAACTTTATGTGTTATAGAATTTTTATCCTCATATGTGTGCGTTTGCAGATTTCCTGCGACAATCACCTTATCACCTTTATGCAAATACTTTGCGAGATTTTCTGCGGCAGCATTAAAACATTTGCAGTCGATAAAATCGGCTGCGTCATCTTTACTTTCACGCTGACAGGCAATAGTAAAATCACAGACGCCGGTATTGTTTTTTGTCTTTTTTAATTCGGGGTTGCGGACAAGCCTGCCCATTATAATGCAGTTGTTTAACATTTATTCATCTCCTTTATTCGTTATCTCTCTCGCATACTACAACGAGCCTTTGTGTGTTAGTGGGGTATGGGTGACACGTTAAAAGCGTTACCAAATCTTTTCCTTTTTCAATTTTAATTTCCGAAGTCCCGTCAGGAGGGAGAATTTTAATATCACTTACCCTGTATCTTATCCTTTGCCAGAAATTTGTAATATAAACATCATCTCCCTTGACTAAGTCGTTAAGATGCAAGAAAAAAGGAATACCCCAATAGCCTCTGTGACCTGATATAACAACATTGCTGTTTTCCGTTCCGAGTGGCAAAGAAGTAAAAGATAAATGTGCAGCTCCTTTAGCCATATTCAATTGATTTGCACCTAAATAAATAGGTATTTCAATATCAATTTTCGGGATAGTTATATATCCAATCATATCGTCATTGTTTATGCCAAAGTCAGACAGATTAAAACACTTTGAGGCATATTCCGTTTCTGAATGTATCAGTCTGTTGCTGCGAGTTCTGAATATATCTTCGTTATACCGTACCATTGCGTTATATAGATTGTCATAATCAATCAAGGATTTGCTTTCTGAAAACTCTTCCCCCGGAATGTCAGAAACACCGAGGGAAGAATTATCTTTAATCAGCTTATCAAAATCATCAATAACATCAGCTGAACTTTTGCTGTATTGCTGACTGTTTATAAGTGGATAAAAAGCAGTTGTGATTCCGCATATTATTATGATAATTGCGATTGTTTTCCGTATTTTATTCATATACCCGTTCACCTCTGATTAACAGCCTGTGACTGTTAATTCCATACGGAACGCAGGTGAGTAACGTAACATAATCCTTATTGCGTTCAATCTCGGTGTATTGCGTTTCGTTGGGTAAAACCGTGATAATTCGATTTACGTCATATGTCAGCTTCTTATCAAGTATCGTAATATAAAAGCTGTCGCCTATTTGCAATTTTGTAAGATTATCAAAAATAACTTTTGATAATCCTGAATGTCCGACTAAAACAGAGTGAGTGCTTTGTCCGCCAATCGGTAAAGACGAGCTGCTTAAATGACCGACGCCCTGCTCTAAAACATCATCGCTTGTACCGGGATATATCGGTAGATTTATGTTGATTTTTGGTATAGATAAATACCCGATTACCCCGTTGAGATTTAGCGTATCATAATAATTCGTATATTCATCAGATGAGCTTACACCTGATGAAATAACACGGTTATGGTCATTTGCTGTGCTTAGTATATCCTTTTTGTTTTCATCGCTCATATCAGATACGGCTGCATTGTAATCGTTGATTACAGAGGAGTTCCGGGAAGCTGAGAGTATGCTGTTAATCAGCGGATAAATTATCAGCATCACTCCGACAAGCATAACGACTATTCCAACTATTCTTTTATGCTTGAGCATTTATTTTACTTCTTTCTTTTTAGACTTTTTAAAGAATAAAATAATACCAACGCCTGCAATAAGGCATCCTGAAACAGCAAGAGTAATACCTGCAACCGAACCTGTTACAGGGAATATAGTTTTCAGAGTGTTAATTACATCTGCACTGATACCCTCAACATAATTATGAGAGGTTGCTGTGACAGTAATTTCAAACGGTTCTTTTAACAACGCATAGCCGTCAGGAGCCTCGATTTCAGATATGTAGTAATGCGTAAAGCCTGATGAGCTGTCCATACCATTTTCACCATATGCAAGACCGAGCATAGACACAAGACCGTTGCTGTCTGATATTGCTTCTGTCACATATTGTCCGTCAGAATTGATAAATGTGATTGCGTTTTCGTCATTATCTGCATCAGTCTTTGTAGCATATACCTTGAATTTTGCATTTGCTAAGCCGTTGCCTGACTCATCCCTTTTCATAAACTGATAGCCGCCTGTATGAACTTCGGGAGTTGACGTTGTCTGCTCATATGTTGAGTTTGTACCGATATTGTTTGTGTATACAAGCTTAGCTGTATTGGGGTTGTCAGCACCGATAACAGCTTTTTCGTTTAATGTAGTATCAAGGATAACTGTGCAGAGCGTACTGCCTGATAAAGCTTGTTTGTTTGTAATGTCTACTGTAATGACTGTTGCTTCTTCAGAGGGGTTATCAGCTGTTACGCTGTAATCGTCTGTGCTTAGTTTTACGCCGTCTGCAAAGACCTCAAGGCTGTTATATGTGCATCCCTTAGATAATGTATCCACGATGGTGTATACACTCATTTTTTCGATTACACGAGGAATGTCTGTATTGATTTTCCAGTAAACAGATTTTCCGATGAATTGTGTTACATCCTGATACCACTGAGCTTTATCTGTAGATACCTCTTTGCTTACCTTTGGTATTTCGTTTGTTATCTTAATCAGATTTTCTTCTACTGTATCGCCATCATAAGTTACTGTTCCGTCAGCGTTTACGGTAAAGTAATACGGACCTGTGTTGTCAAGAATGTATCCGGGTGCTGCTACTTTTATTTCGGTAAATCTGTAATTTCGTGCGGTAGCAAGGTGTGTAACAACAAATTTTCCGTCAGCTCCTGTTGTGAATGTGCCGCCTACCTGCTGCCATTTTGTACTGCCGTCTTTTGCTACGATTTCTTCTTCGAGCATAAAATCAAAATTTTCAAGAGCTTCGGCTGTGTTGCCGTCTATCTTAAATAAAGTGACTTCTGCGTATTTTGTTTCGTTTTTAGGCTGTACTGTGACGTCATAGAGCCACTTTGTGCCGCTGATATCTGTTGTCGGTACAGACACAACAAACGGCGCTGTAGCTTTTCTTACCTGAGATGGACTGTAGGTTTCCTCGCAGTAATAAATACCTAAATCAAGGTTATCGAATATAATATAGCCGTTTGAATCGGTATATGCCGATTTAGATACAGTGTTTTCGTTAATTGCGTCCTTTGCTTCTGACACAGTGGGCAGCTTTACACCGTCTGTAAGGTAATAATCGGTAAGATCCGATATTTTGTAGATTGTAAATTCAACGTCTGCAAGTGGTGTAGCACCGACGGGAATATTATCTGTGTATTCGCCGTTGCCCTCGTTTGTTGCAGTTGATACGTCCTCCATTTCATACTTGTAGAATTCAATTGAACCTTTCCTTGCAGTATCAATCTGATGAACAGGTACTGCTGCATAGGCTGAAATTGTGAACATAGATAAAACTGATATTAAAGCAATCAGCAAACTAATAGATTTTTTAAGTGTTTTCATAATGTAACTCTCCTTTTCTTTCTAATCATAATAAATCCAATGCCAATGCTTAGCAAACCGGATGAACTTAATAAGAGAAACTCTGTAGCACCTGCGTTAGGGTATTGCTCTGTTTTTGAATTCTTTATTGTCAGTTCGGTTGTTTTGAAGCCTTCAATCGACACATCAATTTCACGCTTCAGAAGATTGTAGCCAGATTTTGTTTTAATCTCCTGTATTTTATAATTACCGGGAATAAGCTTTGTGATAAGGATAATACCGACATTGTCCGTAACTAACGAGGATACTCCGTTTTTATCTGTCGGCTCGTATTCGCCATCCTGATTCTTTGCAAAATACATCAATTCTCCGGCGGAGTTGAACATATTAAATTCAACACCGCTAAGCGTTGATCCTGTTTCGGAATCCTTTTTAATAAGCTTAATTTTGCCTGTAATTTTTATGTTGACAATATTATTAACTCTGACGGTTTTACCGTCCTCTGATACTACGGCTGTAAATACAGTGCTGTCTAAGGCGTATCCGGTAGGAGCTGTAATCTCTCTTATCTTATATGAGCCATACTCGACATCTGTAAATTTAAAATATCCGTTGCTGTCTGTTCTACAGGTTTTTATGGCGGCAGAAGCCGTAAAGTTTGGCGTGTTTTCGGAAAACAGACCGATAACTGCATTTGCTAAGCCTTTTCCGTTTTCATCGACCTTGTAGCCGTCAATGCTGCCTCTGATTTTTGTATTGAGAATATCCTCAAGGGTTATCGTTTCACCATCAGATGACACATTAACCGCATATACATTATCGCTTAATACATAACCTGTTGGAGCTGTTATCTCGGCGATTTTATATGTGCCGTATTCAACATCTGAGAACCTGTAATATCCCTTGCTGTCGGTTGTAAAGGTTTTTAGGGCTGTTGCGGTAGTGTAGGTTGTTGTATCATTTGAAAATAAGCCTATCACAGCACCTGCTAAAGTGTTACCTGACTCATCAACCTTATATCCGTCAATATTACCCCTGATTTTTGTATTGATAATATTGGGTACGGTGACTGTTTGTCCGCTTTCGGATACGGTGACTTTATAAATAGTATTATTCAGCACATATCCCTGAAGCCTTGCAACCTCTTTAATATAATAAACGCCGTATTCTATATTAGAGAACTTGTAATATCCCTTGCTGTCTGTCCAACTCACGGTAATTTGTTTTTTTGCCGAACTGTCAGAAAAGAGTCCGATACCTACATTTTTTAGTCCGTTACCGCTTTCATCAATCTTATAGCCGTCAATACTGCCAAATATCTTAATGTTATTGATTGCGACCTTAACGGCGGTAGGCTTATCTGCTGATACTGTACGGGAGTAGATTTTTTCACTGACTACATATCCCTCAACACCTTTAATCTCTTTTATGTAGTAAGTATTGTAATCGAGATTTGTGAATTCAAAGTAGCCGTCGCTGTCGCTTATAGTTGTAGCGATACAGTCAGTAGCCGCCGAATCGGTGTATAGTCCAATAGTTACTCCCTGAAGAGGATGAGATGCGTTGTTATAGAAAGTGGTCTTGTATCCGTAAATCAAGCCTTTAGCAGAGTTTACGATATTAGGAATGCGAACAGTTTGTCCGTTCTCTGAGATTGTAACCGTACTGATTTTGTCACTTAAAACGTAACCGTTAGGAGCTTTCAGCTCTGCCACCTTATATGTTCCGCTTTCAACGCCGGTAAATATAAAATATCCGGTAGTATTTGTTGTGCAGGTTTTTATGGCTGTTGCGGTAGTATAGCTTGTTGTGGTGCTTGAAAACAGACCGATAACAGCACCGCTTAAACCGTTACCGTTTGCATCTACCTTGTAGCCGTCAATGTTGCCCTTGCCTTTTTTATTGATAATATTCGCAACACGTACAGTTTGACCGTTTTTTGTAATTGATGCCGTATAAACTGAGGTGTTAATAATATAACCTGAAGGAGGCTTTAGTTCTCTTACCTTATATGTACCGTATTCCAAATCGGTAAACTTATAATAACCGTTACTTCCTGTTGTAAAGGTTTTTACGGCTGTTGCGGTAGTGTAGCTTGTTGTGGTGCTTGAAAACAGACCGATAACAGCACCTGATAATCCGTTACCGCTTTCATCAACCTTATAGCCGTCAATATTGCCTTTGACTTTAGTGTTAACGATATTAGCGATATTTACTGTCTGTCCGTTTCGGCTGATTGTGGCTGTATAAACTGTGGGACTTACAATATATCCCACAGGTGCAGTCAGCTCCTTGATTTTGTATTTGCCATACTCTATGCCGTTAAATGAATAATAGCCGTTACTGTCTGTTGTAGAGGTTTTAAGAGCTGTTGCGGTGGTATAGCTTGTTGCAGTATCAGAAAACAGACCGATAACAGCACCGCTTAAACCGTTACCGTCTTCATCAACCTTTCTGCCCTTTACATTACCTTTGATTTTATCATCAGAAATATCCCTTACAAAAATCTTTTGTGTACTGCTGGGAGTGAGGTCGATGGTATATATTGTTTCATCGAGTATATATCCTGTAGGCGGAGTTACTTCCTTTAAGTAGTAGCGTGCGTCTGTTGCATAAGGGTATTTGCTCTGAGCATATCCGTTTGCATCAGTTGTAAGGCTTTCAATACAGTTAAGGCAGGCGGCATCAGAAAAAATACCGTACACAGCACCGCTGAGAGCTGTTCCTGTTTCTGAATCTGTCTTTTGCACAGCAATATATCTGCTGCAGGTGTTAGCAAAATTCAGCTGTATAGCTTCAAATCCTGCTTCCTGCGCTGATTTAAATGCCTGTGCAGATATTTCAATCTCTTGAGCTGACGGAGTGTCATACTGTGATGGAATTTTATATGTACCGTCGGATTGCTTTTTGCCAAGCTCTGTTACCGTATATGTTCCCTCGGATAGATTGCAATTGATGTTGCCCAAGCTGTCAGTCGGTCCGATAGTTTTTACCGCTTTAGTGCTGTTGTTAACAGCCTTAAACCAATATCCCGAAACTGATGCTCCGTCTTGAGCAGTCTTTTTGATTTTTAAAGGTATATCATAAATGTTGTTTGCATAACCGATATTATCAAGGGAATCGTAGCCGTTTGCAAGTCTGAGCTGAACCACGCCCTTAGAAGTGTCCCCCTTAATATAATCTGCATAGCTTGTGCGTTCCGATTTCCAACCGTCAGGAAAATAATAGTCATTTGATAAATTTGAACCGATTGCGCCGGATTTCAGCTTGCCAAGCTCATATATTTCGTAAATTCCCGTAGGCACGTTGTATGTGTAGTATTTATCAATGTTTTTGATAATATAATCGGAAAGCTTTTGGGTAAATCCAAGCTCATCTGTCGGTCCTAAAATGATGTAGTCTTTTCCGTAATTGTTTTTAAAATCTGACGGTGTTTTTACATAAAAGTACCAACCCTTAAGATTTTCGGGTGTTGACAGAGATCCTTCTCCCTCTTCAACCGTATCGTCTTCAGCTTCTGATGCAGTCCAACAAGACTTCTGAATAACACCGTCACGTGTCAGCGGATTTTCCGTTATGTTTACATCGAGCTTTACAGCGAGCTTGAAATATGCAGACGGCGGATCGACCTTGCCGCCGCATACTACATCCTGATATGTGCTTGAGCCGTACCCTATAAGGTCTGTGGCAGTTGCTGAGGTTGGTATGCCTGTCTTTTTGGCTGCTATAGGGTTTGCATACGTGCCTGTTGCCGAACTGCTTGAAGCCTGTCTCTTATACACATCTGACGCTGCCGACGAAGGCTTCGGTGTAGAGCGCGG
>CAMFTQ010000028.1 GCA_945988865.1 uncultured Anaeromassilibacillus sp. | reverse complement strand
CGTGGGTCTGCTGTGTAAACGCCCTCAACATCTGTGAAAATCTGACAAAGGTCAGCATGCATTGCAGAAGCTATAGCTACTGCGCTTGTATCTGAGCCGCCTCTGCCCAGTGTTGTAATATCATCATACTTAGAAAGTCCCTGAAAGCCTGCTACAATTACGATTGCTTTTCTGTCAAGCTCTTTTCTGATTCTTGTAGGATCTACTCTTTTGATTCTTGCAGATGTGTGAGCAGACGTTGTTTCAAAGCCTGCCTGCCAGCCGAGCAGCGATACAGCCTGATAGCCGAGCTTTTCGATAGCCATAGCAAGAAGTGAAATTGAAATCTGCTCGCCTGCCGCAAGCAGCATATCCTTTTCTCTTTTTGAAGCTCTGGGGTTAATTTCTTCAGCCTTTGCGATAAGGTCGTCAGTAGTGTCGCCCTGTGCAGAAACAACTACTACAACGTCATTACCCTTTGCGTAGGTGTCTGTTACAATTTTTGCAACATTCATTACTCTTTCGGCATTTGCTACAGAGCTGCCGCCGAACTTCTGGACAATTAAACTCATTGGTTGATTACTCCTTAAAATAGATTGTATGGATGAATAAAGGTTTTGCTCTTCATAAAATACTTATCAACAAATACATATTCTACAACATTACAGTGCTGATTTCAACATTTTTGCAATCTTTTAAAAAATTCTTTCAAAAAACTGCATTTTTGTTGTACTTGGCAGAATATTTATAGCTATAACGCACAATTTAAAATTCGGATTTGCATATTTTTGCTGATTATAAGTCGCCTATTCTGAGCATAGACAGCGTTTCATAGCCCTTGTCTGCAAGTGCTTTTACATAATTTTCTGCGTCAGAATATTTCAAAGGCTCTGTTACAAATGCACACTCGCCCTCGTACTCGTCCAGAGCGATAGGTGAAATATTACCGAAAAGCTCCTTTGCACTTTGCAAAGCTGCATCCTTATCGTCTGACTTTACACGAATGTAAAATGATGAAACAGAATCCTTGTAGTCGATAACGTTTGAGCTGTCGCCGTCTGTCCAGAACAGATATTTTCTTGTCTTTAGGTGCTTACAGCAGTCGATAACGTCTGCTACTACTGCACTTGCTGTCGGCAGCTTGCCTGCACCCTTGCCGTAAAATACTACGTCGCCTGTGCAGTCGCCCCTTACCATAATACCGTTGAATACATCGTCAATATTTGCAAGCTGGCTCTTGCAGGGTATAAGCATCGGAGCTACCATAATATCCATTTTGCCGTTTTCGAGCATCTTGACCTTGCCGATGAGCTTAATCACACCGCCCCAAGCGGCAGCATATTTAACGTCCTTGAGTGTGATTTTTGTAATGCCCTCTGTGTGAACGTATTCGGGGTACACGTGCTTGCCGAATGCAAGAGAAGCAAGAATACAGATTTTTCTGCAAGCGTCGTGTCCCTCAACGTCTGCCTCGGGATTTCTCTCGGCATAGCCTAACTCCTGAGCAAGCTTAAGTGCTGTGTCAAAATCCATACCCTCGTCAATCATCTTTGTGAGTATAAAGTTGGTTGTGCCGTTTAAAATACCTGCAATCTCGTCAACAATATTTGCAACAAGACACTGGCTCATAGGACGGATAATCGGAATACCGCCGCCTACGCTTGCCTCAAACAGGAAGTTTGCGTTGTTGTCCTTTGCAATCTGCAAAAGCTCTGCGCCCTTGGCGGCTACAAGCTCCTTGTTAGAGGTTACTACGCTTTTGCCTGCCTTGAGCGAGCGTTTAACAAAGTCGTAAGCCGGATTGATACCGCCCATAACCTCAACAACAATTCTGATTTCTCTGTCGTTTATAATATCCTCAAAGTTCTTTGTAAATCTATCTGCAAGCGGACTGTCGGGGAATTCTCTTAAATCAAGAATACGCTTGATATAAACCTCTTCTCCGATGCTTGTGTAGAGCTTGTTTTTGTGTGTTGTGATAATTTCAGCAACACCCGAGCCTACAACACCGTGCCCCATAATTGCTATTGATACCATATTTTAATCTTCCTTTCAAAATAGATGGATATATTAAACAGCTTTTGCTGTAATTTGTCAAATAGTTTATTCGTGCTCAGGAGCTTCACTGACCTGCTCATCGCTCTGAGAAGGCTCAGTAGCTTCGCCGCCGCCTTCGCCTTCGCCCTCAATTGTTGTCGGCTGAGAAGGATCGTTTTCACCATCTGAAGGCGCACTGCCGTCTGTAGTTGTACCCTCGTCAGTAGCTGACGGATCGCTGTTATCCGGTGAGGTTTCGCCCTCTGCTATCGTTTCTTCCTCGTCAGAGCCTGAGCTGTGACCGCCGTAGCAGTAGTCGGGCATATTGCTTTCGGTGTAGTAGCCTGTCTTTGTATCGGTGCAGTGAGATGTGGCAAGCAGTCCCGAATATACACAGTATTCCTCTTCTACAATGGATTCGGGGAACACGAAGTCCTTTTTCTCTTTATTTTCAAGGTACTGTCCCATAACCTTGCTGAAGGTTTTAGGAGCAGTTGCCTGAGCTGAATAGGAAATAGAATGAGGATCGTCAAAGCCTGTCCATATTGCAAGCGAGCAGTACGGTGAAACGCCGCAGAACCACGAGTCCTTGTCCCTGTCGGTAGTACCTGTTTTACCGACAATATCCCAACCGTCAACTCTTGAATAATACGCTCTTGTGTGCGGGTCGGGGTATTCTATATTGTAGTGAAGAAGTCTGTTCATAATTGCCGCAGTTTCGGGTGTGTAGGCTTGCTTTGGAATAGCGTCACGGTTATCAAGAATTATCTTATCGTTAGAGTCTGTCACATAGTAATAGGTGAACGGTCTGTAGTATCTTCCGCCGTTGCCCACATAGCAGTAAGCCGCCGCCATTTCCTGCACTGTCACACCGCCGTAAAGACCGCCGATTGACAGACCGCCTGTGTTTACGGAGTCCTGCTCGGGATCAAGGTGTGAAAAGCCCATAAGCGTTACAGCCTGATCGTATGCGGCACGTGGTCCCATTATGTTCATAAGCTGTACGGCTGTGCAGTTTGACGACCATTCGATAGCATCGGGAACCATAAGCTCGCCCTTTGTGCCGTCATAGAAGTTGTTAGGGCCTGCGCTTCCGTCGGCAAACCAGTTGTCAAGCGGTTTATCCTCTATATATGAGGAATAGTGAATTTCGCCTGAATTTATATTGTACGGATAAACAAACAATGGCTTGATAGAAGAACCCGGCTGTAATACAGAGTCGGTAGCACGGCTCCACAAAAGGTTACCGTCCTTTTTCTGAGTACTGCCGACAGTGGCTAAGATTCTGCCCTTCATATCAACCATACTCATACCTATCTGTAAATCCTCGTCAGCGTCAACCTCAAGAGCCGCCTTTTCCATAATTTCCTGAGCCTTTAAATCAACCGCACAGTAGATGTTAAGACCCTCTGTCAGAAGCTTGTCGGAGGCTGCCGAGGCTGAAATATTATAGAAAACAGACAAATCTCTTACAAGCTGGTCATAAAGGTTGTCAATATACCAGCTCTGTACGTTTGAGTCGTCTTCATCGTCCTCATCATCGTCATACGTAAAGCCTACAAACGTCATATTTGCAGATTCTGCAAGCGCTGCGTCATACTCAGCCTTAGTGAGCTTTTCCTGATCGTACATAGCCTTTAGCACAGTTTCACGTCTTATTTTGTTGTTTTCGGGGTAAATAAGCGGATTCCATAATGACGGATTCTGAGTGATGCCTGCAATAGCCGCACATTCGGCAACAGAACATTCGCTTATGCTCTTGTCAAAATAAAGCTGAGAGGCGGCTTCTACACCCTGACAATTATTGCCGAAGTTTACAACGTTTAAATATGCTTCAAGTATTTCATCCTTAGTATATTCATTTTCAATGTTGAGCGCTCTGAAAATTTCACGGAGCTTTCTTGTTAAGCTTACCTCGTCATCATCTGTGATGTTCTTGATAAGCTGCTGTGTAATAGTTGAACCGCCGTACATTCCGTCGCCTGAGGCTAAGGTCAGAATAGCGCCGCCTGTACGCACCCAGTCAACGCCACGGTGGTCGTAAAAACGCTTGTCCTCAATAGCGACAATAGCGTCCTTCATACCCTTTGGCATAGATGCAAAGTCCACCCAAACACGGTTTTCAAGTCCGTAGAGCGACTGTGTTTCTTCAAATTTGCCTGTTTCGGGGTTTTCACAGTAAATATGGCTTGAAAGGTTCAGCGCCCTTGCGTGAAGGTCCACGCCGGTCGGCTCGCTTGCAATAGAGAAAATATAAATCATCATTGATATTGCAACGATAATGAAAGCGCTGAACAATACAGCAAATACTGTGGCAATCGCCTTACCTGCCAGCTTAAGAGCAGTTTTTACGTTGCTTTGCGTGACTTTGGTGCTGTTTAATCCGTTGCTTTCGTTTTTATCGGTGAATTTGCTTATGTCGGTTTTCCTCATTTTCAGACCTCCCATAATTCCAAAAATAAATAAAACTATAAATTACAAGCATATGATTAAAACAATTATACCACTATTATTCAGAAAAATAAATCCCTTTTTCAGTTTTAATGCAATTTTTATGCAAGTTTTTTATTATTTTGCCCGTTTTGCGTCTATTGTACGTGAATAATTGTCAGCCTTTGGCAGATAATATATGCAAAACCGCTTCCACCTTACTGCGAAAGGGAGAGTTCTTTTGAAAAAAATGATAATTTTTACAATAATAGTTGTGTCTGTATGTCTTGTGATTACTCTTGCGTTAACGCCTGCTTTAGAGGGCGACAAACAGGCAGAAAATACAATGCCTGCAACAGAGCCTGTTTATATACTTAAAAGTGAAAATGATAAAATTGTTGTTTACGATAAATACAGCGGAGCGTCACAAATTATAGAGGATTCCGCTGTAAGCGTCCTGCCCGAAAGCGACAGAGAACAGCTTGAAAAGGGAATTAAGGTTGTCGGAGAAAAGAACAAAAGACGTCTTATAGAGGATTTTTGCAGTTGATTTCATACAGCTTGCCCTGTAATTCGGGCAGGCTTTTTTATGTGTTTTTATTAAAAAATATTCAAGAAAATAGTTATCAAAAATATTTGCAAACTGTATAAAAGCGGTATTTGCTAAATCCTTTTTGTGCTCTATCGCCATAAATTGTCAATTTTGGTATCGCCATAAATTGTCAATTTTCGGTTGACTTTACTCTTAAATTGGGGTAAAATTACAATGTTAAACATAATGCGGTAGTTATAGCCTTGCGCTGTTTTCGGCAAGGCTTTAAATTACAAAAGACGGTGCGTCTTTAAAGGAAAGTGAAAACGGAGGATAAAGATGAGCTTTACAATTCTGGGAACAGGTATGGCAGTGCCAAAGTACTCTATGACAAATGACGAGATGTCGAAAATTGTTGATACAAGCGACGAGTGGATTCGTACCAGAACAGGAATTCAACAGCGACGTATCTGCACAACCGAAACTATTACGGACCTCACCGTTGAAGCGTCACTCAAAGCGCTTGACGAGGCAAAGGTTGACCCTAAGGAGCTTGACCTTATCATCTGCGCTACATTAAGAGGCGAGTATATCACGCCAAGTCAGGCTTGCGTTATTCAGAGCAAAATCGGCGCAGTATGCCCTGCCTTTGACGTAAATGCCGCCTGTTCGGGCTTTGTTTATGCGCTTGATGTCGCAGATTCATTTTTCTCAAGCGGTAAGGTGAAAAAGGTTCTTGTTGTAGGCTTTGAAAATCTTTCTAATATCACAAACTGGGAGGATCGCTCAACCTGCGTACTGTTCGGTGACGGCGGCGGCGCAGTTGTTTTGGGCGAGGGTGACGATTTGCTTTCAATTCATACAACGGCAAAGGGCAACCCAGATGTTCTGTATGCACCTCACGGCGAAAACTGCTCTCCGTTTTATAAGCACGAGTCAGAAAAGCCTCATATCCATATGAACGGCAACGAGGTTTACAAGTTCGCAGTAACCTCAATGGTTCGTGGTATCCGCAAGGCTGTCAAGGACGCCGGTCTTACAATGGAGGACGTAACCTACGTTGTACCTCATCAGGCTAATTTAAGAATTATTGACGCAGCCGCCGAAAGACTTGGCGCTGTTCCTCGTGAAAATTATCTTTGCAACATTCAGAATTACGGTAATACGTCAGCCGGCTGTATGCCGATAGTGCTTGACGAGGCTAATAAAGCAGGCAAATTCAAAAAGGGCGATATAATTGCTATGTGTGCGTTCGGCGGCGGCCTGACAACAGGCAGCTGTGTAATACGCTGGGGCAAATAATATAAAGGAGAGGTACATAATGATTTCAACTGTTATCGATCAAAGCTTAGGTCTTGAATTCCCGATTTTTCAGGGCGGTATGGCATGGGTAGCCGACGCATCTCTTGCGGCAGGTGTTTCAAATGCAGGCGGCTTGGGACTTATCGCCGCTATGAACTCAAACGGAGAACAATTAAGAGAAGAAATCAGAAAAGCAAAGGAATTAACGGACAAGCCGTTCGGTGTAAATATTATGCTTATGAGCCCTTTTGCAGACGAAGTAGCAGACGTTGTTGTGGAAGAGGGTATAAAAATAGTAACAACAGGTGCCGGCAACCCCGGTAAATATATGGAAAAGTGGCTTGAAGCAGGAATCAAGGTTATCCCTGTTGTTCCGTCAGTCGCACTTGCAAAAAGAATGGAAAAGCTCGGTGCCTTTGCAGTAATTGCAGAGGGTGGCGAGAGTGGCGGTCATGTCGGAGATCTCACAACAATGGCGCTTGTTCCGCAGGTAGTTGACGCAGTTTCTATCCCTGTAATCGCAGCAGGCGGTATTGCAGACGGCAGACAGGTAGCCGCCGCTTTTATGCTCGGAGCTGTGGGTATTCAGGTAGGCACACGCTTTCTTGTAGCAAAGGAATGTACTATCGCACAGGAATATAAGGACAAGATTTTAAAGGCAAAGGATATAGACACCGTTGTAACAGGCAAGCGTTTAGGTCATCCGGTGCGTTCAATCAAGAATTCCTTTATCAGAGAATATCAGAAGGCAGAGTACGACAGAACAAACTTTGACGATGAAACACTTGAAAAAATGGCGGCAGGCAAGCTTAGAATTGCGGCACGTGAGGGCAACGTATCTGACGGCTGTGTGCTTGCAGGACAGGTAGCCTCTATGGTTAAAAAGGAAGAGCCGGCAAGAGATATTATTGTTGATCTGTTTACAAAGGCAGAAGAAGTGTTAGGCGGTGCGACAAAATGGGTAAAATAGCATTAGTTTTCTCAGGACAGGGCGCTCAGTACACAGGAATGGGCAAGGAGCTTTACGATTGTTCACCTGCTGCAAAGGCAGTTTTTGATATGGCAGACAGCTTGCGTGAGGGTACGTCTGCTCAGTGCTTTGAGGGCAG